>NZ_BAAAKW010000023.1:0-15550 GCF_039527955.1 Rhodoglobus aureus
CACCGGTCGACAGTCTGGCGGTCTCCCCGCCCGACTGTGTTCCAACTGCGCGGCATATCCTCACGGGCTACACCGGCGGAGGCTACTCCGCCGACGTTGACCGTCGACGGGCGCTTGCACAGCTCGTCAGCGCCACACACTGTGCACCACGGCGTGGGAGAAGACATGCTCGCAACTGCGAGCTCCTGAACCACCTCGCAGTGCGAGCAGCGATAAGTATAAATGATCATGAGTAGAACTCGTCAGGGCCGGTCTTGATGAGCTCAATCTGATCCTTGTCGTGCCCGAAGATGAGCTCGGCGCCAGTTCGATCGGCGATGCCGCGCAGCTTGTGCACGGACTCGAGCCACATGCGGTTGTCCCACACGATCGGCGAGCCCACGATGGGAGGTCCGTAGCTATCCTTGAGGTAGATCGCATCGGACGTGAAGATTTTTGTGCCGTCGTTGGGCAGGTCGAGCTGCAGCGACATAGTTCCCCAAGTGTGGCCTGGCGTATTTATCAGGTGAACACCCTCCACCAGATCGACGTCTCCGGGCGTGCCCTCGAGGGGAAGGCCGAGGAACTCGGAGACGAGGTGAGCGCCGTCCACGGTGCCCTCGATCGTCTTGACTCCGGCGATCTCGTTGTTGTTCGCGATGATGCGAGTCTTCCCGTTGTCGAACATGCGAGCGTTTCCGACGTGGTCGTAGTGCAGATGGGAGAGCACGAGAACATCGATGTCCTCCGGTGCAAGCTCAAGGCTCGCGAGCCCTGAGTCGAGCCATCCGGTCGTCGCATTGACGTCTTCGGTGACCGGGAAGTAGTCGTTGAACCCCGCCGGCGCCCACTGCTCTTCCCAATTCCTGGGCAGCCCAGTGTCCCACAAGATGCGGCCCTCCGGGTGCTCGATGAGCACCGCATGGGTCGGATAGTGCGACCAGATGCGGGGGTCATCCTTATGGTAGCGGTCGATGAACGTATCGCCCTTCCTCAGGAGGAACCACGAGAGGTCGCCCTCGAGTGTCCCGGTCCTCAGTACATGCACTTTCATTTCAGCAGTCACTAGTTGTGTCTCCTCAATCTCAGTTGACCTCATGTCGCACATTGCGAGGTGTCGGTATATCGTATGACAATCCGATTGTCTAAGAAAGACTTGTGCGGGTCGGGTTTAGCCTCTATAGTCAGTTTTTATTGCAGGATTGTCTTACAAACAGGCAAGCTGACAATGTCTACCTGAAGCGCACCAAAGATACGCACGGCGACGACGCCGAGGCGCGAACTCAAAGAGGAGAGACAGTGAACCACACGCAAACAGCATCGTCGTCCAGGCGACGCAGTCGGTCGATTATCATGGTCGCGGCCATCGCAACAGCGGCGGCTATCGCACTTGCTGGCTGTTCGAGCGGCGGTGACTTCCAGGATCCCGGCGCGACGAACTCGTCTGACGACGTCGTGAGCCAGCTCGCTTCGGACCTCCAGCCCGCCTACGCCAATCTCGGCCAGCCGGTCGGGGCTACCCCGTACACCGGTGACTGGAAGCCCCGCGGAGATGCGCCGTGGACCATTGGCTACGCGAGCCCCTATGACGGCAACTCCTGGCAGGCGGCCGCAAAGGCGCGTCTCTTCGATGACCTGCTCAAGACTTACCAGGACGCTGGCCTGATCAAGGACGTGATCATTACGGAGTCCGGGTTCGACGACTCCGTGCAGAACCAGCAGATCCGCCAGCTCGTCGACCAGGGCGCAGACCTGATCATCGCGTGCTGCTCGAACACGACATCGCTCAACCAATCGATCGAGTACGCGTACAAGCAGGGTGTGCCGTTCGTTAGCTACTCCGGCTATGTCACGTCGCCGTACGCGATCAACACGTCCGCCAACTACCACCAGGCAGGATTCGCCTCTGCCGATGCGATCTTCATGAAGATCGGTGGCGAGGGCACAGTCCTCGATGTTATCGGTGTCGCGGGAGCAGCGTCTTCCGATAGCTTCGATGCTGGTGTTGCTGCGGCGGCAGCGAACTACCCAGGTATCAAGCTCGTGGGTCAGGTCGAAGGCGCTTGGGCTGACACGGTCACGAAGACCGAGGTGCAGAAGTTTCTCGCGACGAACTCGGAGCCGATCGCAGGGATGATCGTTCAGCCTGGTTCGGCGACTGGTGCATTGCAGGCGCTGCAGGAGTCCGGTCGTCCGATCGTTCCGATCAGCATTGCCGGTGAGGCAGGAGCGCTCTGCTACTGGATTCAGAACCCCGACTTCGTGGATGTCGCATTCAACGTGTGGCCGCCCGGAAACGAAATGCAGCTCGGCTTTGAGGTCGCGGTGCGCACGCTCGAGGGCCAGGGACCGAAGATCCAGTCCATAGTCCGCGAGGTCTCGCCGATCACGTCTGAGTTCGCTCTCGACAAGCTCGGTGCCGACTGCGACGTGAACTCCAATGCCTGGATCGAGCCGTCAGTAGACGACTGGTTCTCGACCGCCACCCTTGACAAGTTCTTCGAGGACCCGTCGGACCCACTGGCATTCAAGCCGTAACGTGCGCCGTCAACCTAGTCGAGTGAGGTAACTGAAGTTGGCCAAGTCCAGTTCAGCGGCATCCCCACCCCCGGCAGCAACGCCCGGGGTGGGGGCCGCCCCCATAGTCAGCNCGTTCGGTGAGACCCGGGCACTGCGCGGCGTCTCCTTCGCGGCGCGAGCCGGTGAGATCCACGCCATTGTCGGCGAGAATGGCAGCGGCAAGTCGACGCTCGCAAAGGTCATCTCCGGCATCGTGCTTGCCGACGCAGGTGAAGCGAAGGTAGACGACCAGCGCATCGGCGATCCCGTTGCAGCTCTGCGGGTTGGCGTTGCCACAGTGTTCCAAGAGGTGCTTGTTGCCGAAGGAGCCACAGTGGCCGACAACGTTTTCATGGGCATGCAGGGCCCGTGGCGGGCGAAAGTGTCCCGCAAAGACAAGATCACCCAGACTGCCGAGCTTCTCGGTCGCCTCGTGGGCAGCCCGGTCGACCCGCTCGGGCCCGTCGAGGCCCTGCCCCTGGCAGCCCGGCAGTGGGTGACCATCGCCCGCGCCCTGGTGCGAAACCCCCGGGTCGTGATCTTCGACGAGTCGACTGCGGCCCTCGATCTCGACAGCGCCACCCGTCTGCACGGCGAGATGCAAAGACTGCGAGCGGAAGGGGTGTGCGTCATCGTGGTCACCCACCGCATAGCCGAGCTCACCCACTTCGCGGACCGCGCGACAGTATTGCGCGACGGCACGGATGTCGGCGTGCTCTCCGGGGGCGAGATTACCCTCGACCGACTGCTCTTCCTGATGTCGGGCGTCGAGCCGGGCGAAGCTGGCGCTTCACGCGACTCTGCCGCGCGGCGCGCGTCGATCACGCGCACGGAACCCGTGCTCGCGGCGACTGACGTGAAAATCGAGGCAGCCTTTGCCCCCTCCAGCCTGGAGATCTTCCCCGGCGAGATCGTCGGTTTCGCCGGCCTTGATGGTCAGGGCCAGGCCGAGTTCATCCAAGCGCTCGCCGGCGTTGGCGACATTGCCGCGGGCGAGATCAGCGCGGGTTCCGTGCGGATAAGGGGCTTGAAGGCTGCGGTTTCCGCGAGTGTCTCCTATGTTTCAGGAGACCGTCGCAAAGAAGGTATCTTCACGAATCTCAGCATCTTCGAGAACTTCGCTATGCCGTTGTTCACGTCGTTCCGCAGGTTCGGCTTCATCGATCGCAGCGCACTCGCCGCGGAGTACCGTGTGCGAGCGGAGGGCTTGGCCCTGCGCGCCGGATCCCCAGACGATCTCATTGGATCGCTCAGCGGCGGTAACCAGCAGAAGGTCATCATCGCCCGCGTGCTCGCCCAAAAACCGAAAGTCGTGGCACTCAACGATCCCGCGCGTGGCGTTGACATCCGCACAAAACGCGAACTGTACCAGCAGCTTGAGGAACTCGCGGTGCATGGTGCCGGCATCATCTACCTCTCCACCGAGATCGACGAACTTGTGGGCTTCTGTGACCGCATAGCCATCTTCCGCGACGGAGCCTTGTTCGGCTGGCTCGAGGGAGACCAGATCACGTCCGACCGCGTGCTTGCCGCGATGTTCGGTCACCTTGAATCCGACTTCCACGTCCAAGACGCACTGGCAGGACAGTAATGAGAACACCATTCACCAAGGGACTTTCCGCAACGTCGTACTCCGCGACGGCATGGGTGCTCCTCATAGCTCTCCTTTCCATCGCCGCAGTGCGGGCGCCGTACCTGTTCTCAGACGGTGGCGCTGGCAGCCTCATCGTGACGTCCACTCCGCTTGTGCTTGCCGCCATGGCGATCACTGTGACTGCGATTGTCGGGAGTGGAGTCGATCTTTCGGTCGGCCCGCTCATGGTCTTCGTGAACGTGTGCCTCGTGCGGTTCCTCTTCGATAACCAGATCGGCTCTCCTTTGATTGTCGTGCTCGTGGCCCTTGGCCTCGGTGTTGCAGTTCAGGTTCTCCAGGCGATCATCATCACGGTGGCCCGCATCGAGCCGGTCATCGTGACCCTGAGCGCCTTTCTCGCTCTCTCGGGTCTCAACCTCGTGATTCTCGACAAGCCGCAGGGCCAGGCACCGCGCTGGCTCGCGACCTGGGGGTCTGGATTCGAGGCGATCAACCCGATGACCATCCTGCTACTCATCAGCATCGCAGCATGGGTGCTTGTCTCCCGCACACCGTTCTTCGCGAACATCCGCCTCGTTGGGGCTAATCCGCGCACTGCCTTCGTCAGTGGCATCCCGATCGTGCTCACCCGTATCGGTGCGCACGTGATTGCCGGGCTGTTCATCGGTGCGGCTGGGCTTGCGTACACGGGCATGATCGCGTCGGGTAATCCGGGGCAAGGCGACACCTACACGCTCGCGGCAATCACTGCCCTCGTGCTGGGTGGAACGAGCCTTGCAGGCGGGCGTGGCGGAATCCTCGGGACCGTCCCCGGCGCGCTCGCGGTGGCAATGATCTCCTTCACTCTGACGACGTTCTCGCTCGGCGCCCTGTCGGGCTTCGTCACCCAGCTCACGTATGGACTCATCCTCGTGCTTGCGCTTACCTCCGGCATCCTCGTTCCCCGCATCATCTCGGCTCGGAAGGCGGCAAGGGCATGAGCACCAAGACAGTCGCTAGGCCAGGAGCCTTGGCTTTTCTCAAGTCGCGCCGAAACATCGCGCTCGGCCTCGCCCTGCTCGTCGCCCTTTTCGTCATCGGTTCGATCACGGTTCCTGGGTTTCTCTCTGACGTGAATGTGCGCTCGATGCTCCTCCTTGGTGCGTTCCTCGGGTTGGCCTCGGTGGGGCAAACAGCGTCTGCTCTCCTGGGTGGGCTCGATCTCTCGATCGCCTATGTGATCGGGGCTGTGAACATCCTCATGGTGTTCCTCATGAGTCTGGGAGTTCCGGCGGGGCTTGCGATAGTCACTCTGCTCGGGGCCGGTCTCGTCATTGGGGCGATCAACGGCATGCTGAGTTTTAGGCTCCAGAACCAGTCCCTCGTGGTCACGCTAGGTGTCGGCTTCGTGGTCGTTGGCCTCGCCCAGGTGCTGGTGAGCCTCGGAGTGAAGGGCACAAGCGCATCGGGTCAGATTCCCAAGTGGATGTCGAACTTTTCCTCGGTCAATGGCACTACTTTCGGGCTCCCAGTTCCGCCGATCGTCGTGGTGTGGGTGATTCTCTCGGTCGCAATTATCGCCCTCATGCGCACGACGTGGTTCGGCCGCAGCATCTACGCGCTTGGCGGCAACCGCAGCGCGGCACGGCTCATGCTGATCTCGGAGCGCTCGCGCTGGATCTCGGTCTACGCGATAAGCGGCCTGTTCAGCGCCGCGACGGGTATCGTGCTTCTCGGCTTCAGTGGCGGCAGTTTCGTGCATGTGGGAGATCCGTACCTCTTTCTGACTGTTGCGGCGGTCGCGGTCGGCGGTACGTCGCTACTCGGTGGGCGCGGCGGCTACGGCAGCACGATTCTTGGTGTGCTGGTGCTCATGGTGCTCCAGTCCCTTCTAGTCGGCTACGGCCTCAACAATCCGGCCCAGCAGTTCGTGCTTGGTCTGCTCATTGTGCCGCTCGTGGGCTTCTACGCGCGAAACCCCCATATCCGGAACCAGATCTAAGACAGATTAAACAGAACTAAAGGAGTCAACTATGATCACCCCGACCGGGCGGATTGCCTACATGGAGGCGCCCCGCCAGCTTGCCTACGCTGAGTATCCGCTGCCCGAACCCGGGCCCGGCGCCCTGCTCGTCGAAGTGCTTCGCGCCAACGTGTGTGGCTCTGAGCTGCATATTTGGAACGGCAAGCACCCCGTCAAGAAGCGCGGCGGTCTCGGCCACGAGATGGTCGCGCGCATCGTGGCGGTCGGCGACGGTGTCACTGTCGACGCACGCGGCGAGGCAATCGGCATCGGCGACCGCGTCGTGTACACCTACTTCCAGACCTGCCAGCAGTGCGCTCGCTGCCTCGACGGCCAGCCGAACCTGTGCGACAACGCGTACACGTTCTTCGGTCGCCAGCCCGAGGAAGCGCCGCATTTTCACGCAGCGTTCGCGACGCATTACTACGTGAACCCCAAGCAGCACGTGTTCAAGGTTCCGGACAGCGTCGGCGATGCGGTTGCGGCTGGCGCCAATTGCGCTCTCTCCCAGGTGATCTTCGGCCTCGACCAGATTGAGCTTCGCTACGGCGAGACGCTCCTGATCCAGGGCGCGGGAGGGCTCGGCCTCAACGCCATAGCCGTGGCCAAGGAGCGCGGGGTGCGCGTCATAGTCGTTGACGCTGTACCAGTGCGCTTGCAGCAGGCCCTCGCGTTCGGCGCCGATGACGTCGTAGACATCACCGCGTTCCCGACCCCAGAGCTGCGCCTCGAGCGACTGCTCGAACTCACTGACGGTCGTGGCGCAGACGTCGCGCTCGAAGTGACGGGTGTACCCGCCGCATTCGAGGAGGGTCTCACGCTGGTCCGCCGTGGCGGACGCTACCTCGTGATGGGTAACCTCTCCCCAGGAAGCACCGTGCCCTACGACCCGGGCCTCATGACCCGTCGTGCCATCACGGTCAAGCATGTTGACCGCTACGAGGCGCGTTACCTGTGGCAGGCGCTGGAGTTTCTGCGCGATCACAGCGATACGTACCCGTTCGAAAATCTCGTTGACGCGGTGTTCAATCTCAACCAGGTCGAACTCGCGCTCGAAAAATCTCTCAATCGCGAAGTCACTCGGGCTTCGATAGCTATCTCTGGAATGGAGTAACCATTGTCTGTTGAAGACATCGCGGCGGCGAACACGCGCCTCTACGCCGAAGGCCTCGTCATCCGCAGGGAGGTGCTTGGCGACGCCTATGTCGACAAGTCCCTCGATCGCGCCCGTGGCACTGACAGCGAGGCGCTGCAGCAGCACGTGACGCGCACTGTGTGGGGTTCGGTATGGACAAGACCAGGACTTGATCGTCGAAGCAGGAGCCTGCTGAACGTTGGAATTCTCACAGCGATGAGCCAGCTGCACGAGTTGAGCGTTCACATCACAGGCGGCCTGCGCAACGGGCTAACCCGTGAGGAGATCGTGGAGGCAATCGTGCAGGCTACTGCCTACAGCGGCGCACCCCTCGGCCTGGCCGCAATGCGGGTAGCCCAGGATGTATTCGACGCGCAGAACGAGGCCGCCCAGTGACCGGCAAGCTCGACAACTGGATAGCGGGGGTCTCAGTCGCGCCCGCCGGAGGGCGGTACGAGCAAGCGACAAACCCCGGTACGGGAGGGCCGTCCGCCCTCGTTGCATCTGGGGGCGCAGAAGATATCGCGGCAGCAGTCGCGGCGGCGAAAATCGCGGCAGCCGGATGGAAGCGCTACCCCTCGGCCAAACGCGGAAGACTCCTGCACGCGCTAGCGACAGCGATCCGTGCATCCGCCGACAAGTTCGCCGACCTCGAGATCGAAGACACCGGCAAGCCCCTCGCAGTGGCGCTTGCGGAGATCGAGAACTCGGCGGCGTACTTCGAGTTCTACTCGGGCCTCGTGAACCTGCCGATTGGCGAGACCCTCGATGTCGAGCCAAACCACCACATCTTCACGCGGCGCGAACCGTTTGGCGTCGTCGGCATCATCACCCCGTGGAACGTCCCGCTCAACCAGGCCGCCCGCGCCTGCGCCCCAGCGTTTGCGTCGGGCAACGTCGTCGTCGCGAAGCCTGCCGAGACGTCGTCGCAGACGACCGTGCTGCTCGCGAAGCTCGCTACCGAGGTTGGCTTTCCTGATGGCGTCTTCAACGTCGTGCTCGGTCGCGGGTCGGTCGTCGGAACTGCGATAGTCAGTCATCCGGACGTCCGCAAGGTCGCGTTCACGGGTTCGGTCGAGACCGGGCGCCTGATCGGGCACATCGCCGCGGAACGTCTCATCCCCCTTACGCTCGAACTCGGCGGCAAGTCCGCGAACATGGTGTTCGCGGATGCAGACCTCGAGTTCGCAGCGACCGAGGCCGTGCGTGCTTTCTCGGGCAATGCCGGTCAGGTCTGCTCGGCTGGCACGCGCCTCTTGGTGCAGCGCGAGATTCACGATGAGTTCCTGGCGAGAGTCGTCGAGGTTGCCTCTCGGATCCGACCCGGCGCGGATATGGGCCCGCTGATCACAAGGACCCAGTTCGACCAGGTCAAGGAATACTTCGAGCTCGCCGCCGCCGAGGGAGCGAAGCTTGAGCTGGGTGGATCGGATGTCGTCTACCCCGAGCTCGACGGTGCGTTCTACGTGGCTCCGACCATTTACTCGGGCGTTGACAACGGCATGCGAATAGCGCGCGAAGAGATTTTCGGCCCGGTGCTCGTGACTATCCCGTTCGACACCGAGGAAGAGGCGATTGCGATAGCCAATGACTCTGATTTCGGCCTTATCGCAGGGCTGTTCACGAAAGACATCTCCCGCGCACTGCGCGTCTCCGACGCCATTGAGGCGGGCCAGGTCTTCATCAACTCGTGGTCGACTGGCGCCGTGCAGACGCCGTTCGGTGGTCA
Source organism: Rhodoglobus aureus (assembly GCF_039527955.1). NCBI lineage: Bacteria > Bacillati > Actinomycetota > Actinomycetes > Micrococcales > Microbacteriaceae > Rhodoglobus > Rhodoglobus aureus. Next base: position 8,999 of record NZ_BAAAKW010000023.1, read on the forward strand.
CAAGAACAGCGGATACGGGCGGGAGAAGGGCATCGAGGCGTTGCACCACTATACGCACGTCAAAACAGTGGTGGTGGTCTACTAGGAGCGCGGAAGGTGCCTCTTCGGCGAGAACGCGGAGGTGACCAGGTCCCTGAGCGCTTCGAGTGATCCGTCGACGAGGCCGTGCTCGCTGGCCCGTACGAGGACGTTGCCGGTGGCATTCGCCTCGACGGGGCCGGCAAGCAAGGGAATCACAGAGCGGGTGGCAACGAGTTGACACAGCAGCTCGTTCTGCTAGCCGACACCCGCATGTGGACCAACGAGACCGACTTGCCCGAGAGGTCAGACGCGGTGCGTGTCGAACACGGAGACCGGTGAAGTGATTATGGATGCCGCATATTTGAGCCGATGGTTAGTTCGCCTAGCGAAAACGTCCGACCGAGTTATGACGATTCCAAGGTTCAACCTGCTTCCTTCGCGCCGGTCATGATGTTCACACGGGGGGCCTTATAACCCGGCCGGGATTTTATGTTCTAGGCTGTTGTGGCCTTGTTTTGGTGCCTGGCTGGCTCGCCCATCGTTTACTCATCGTTTACTCGGGGACTTGAATCGTATGCGCCGGGATATAAGGGGCATCTACGTGGCCGCCGCTCTCCGAAACTCGCATAGTTCCGCGATGTTTTCTGTCCCTAGGTGCCCCGCTGAGGCCCGCAAAAAAGGGACGACACCTAAGAGCAGGTTGGGGCTCGAATCCCTCCAGGGGCGCCCTACAAATCATTGGGAAAGACACTTGTCGGGATCGAGAAAACCATTGAGCAGCTAGAGAAGAACGGTTGGCAGGTCCATCGAATTGACGTCGATAGCTAGCTGGCGCCAGCCCCGAATCAGATTGTAGACTCCTATCGAAGCGAGACTACGACGATCGTGATGATCGCAGGCAAGCGCCGCTCACTTCGGATCACTCAGAGTCGCTCATTCGGTTCCAGATCACTACCGACTGGCTCGTGCGCTGCGCGCGCTCGAGCGAAACGACACTGACCATAAGCTCCTCGGTACGGCAAAGAAGATCCAGTGTCACAGGTCGAGGTGAGACCCATCTCCGTCGTAGTTGACATGTCGGAGGTCGCTGTCATAATCGAGGGCCTATGGGTAGCGAAAACGTAAAAAAGCAATCAGAGTCGAAGGTACCCTTCGACATCTCTCGGGCTCCGCTTGGGTTCCGGGCGGCTTCTGCTCTCGTTTGTGAACTTTCGAAGCTTGATGACCGCTTCGAGCGGCACTACCTCGAGATAAAGAGTGATATTGATCCATCCAAGAATGAGCTTGCGAAGATCGCTAAGTACATCCTTGGTTCCGCAAACCGTATGCCCGAGAGGGCTGCGACTGCCTTCGAAGGCTACGGGGTGTTGGTTATTGGAGTTGCTCCAGGGAAAATTACTGGTGTGCCATCGATCGAGATTCTCGAGATCGACAAAGTAGTCAGCGCTTATATCGGCCCAAACGGTCCACAGTGGGATCTCATTCACGTGCCGGTCGTGGACTCCACGAACACGGTTCTAGTGATACTTGTGGATCCGCCGCAAGACGGACAAGACGCATTCATCTGTCGCAAAGAGGGCGACAACCTTATGAACGGACGCATCTACTTTCGTGCTGACGGCGAAACTCGCGAAGCACGCGCTAGCGAGGTAGACCTACTTCTCGAACGTGGCAAGAGGTCGGCAGCCGCTGAAATTGGCTTTGATGTTGAAGTGCTCGGCTACGCCAATCCGGTGGAGATCGACGAGCAACGCACACTCGAGACGCACATCCTCAACACTGTTGAGGGTCTCTTGCGAGCGCTGCCACAGCCAGAACCCAAACCAAAATCGATACTCACAGACGATGGGAAGCGCCAGAGAGAGACTGAGCGAAAGACTGCGCTCGAAACTGGCAGGCTCGATGCTTCCCTTAACCCTTCCTCCGTAAGTGCACTTTCGGAGGCGCTCAAGCCGAGCCTTGCAGCAGCTGACGCTATGTCGCAGCAAATAAAACCCCACCAGACTGCGATGGCTAACATGGCTGGCGAACTTGCCGTGTTACAGAAATCGAGCGCGCTGAATTCGTTCAATATAACCGATCCTGAGAAACGAACTGAGGAGCAGTACCGAAAGGCGATTGAACAGTGGGAAGGCAAACTTCGTAAGGCTTGGCCGCAAGCGGTCGGTACCCTGACCGCGTATGCACTCGATGCTGTCTCGATCCGCGTAAAGAACAAGGCAAAAACATTTTTCCGCGATCTCGAATTGAAGATCCACGTCGAAGGAGACATTGACGGCCTCGACTGGTTGGACGGCAGCGACGGCAGCAGCGCTCACCGCCTCGACTTGCCTGAACCGCCACGAGTGTGGGGTCCTACTCAGCGATCAATGGTGGGCCGCGACTTCTTCCAGCCGCAGTACATGCAGTACACTAGCGTGCCGTCGATGTACCGCTCACCACTCAATTGGAAGAACGGCGGTTCGGTCGATGTCACCTTGAAAGTCGGTGAACTTCGGCCGCTTGGGGAATACCTCTTTGACGACGAAGAACTCGTTCTAGTGCTCCCGCTCACACGTGACTCTCGCGTCAAGGGGACCTGGCAGATCACCGCGAGCGGTCACGACGAGATTTATGCAGGCGAATTGCAGGTCGAAGTTGGCCCGCCTGTTGATCTGACAAAGCTTATGCGGCGTCTACTCCTGCTCGACTCGAACTAACCAATTAAGCTGACTTCCGTCGTGGTGCTTTGGCTCGCATCTCAACACCCGCCCGGTGCAGCGCCCGAAGTACCGTGCTGTGTGACAGCTGGTGTTTCTGCTCCAGCTCGGCCGTTGTCATTCCGGCCTCATAGTCCCGAACCATCATTTCTTCTTGGTCCGAAGTAACCACGTGCTGGCGAACAACGACGTTTCGTTCGCGCAGCAGTCGTATGAGCGCAGATGGTGCAACACTGCACTCGTTGGCGAGGGATCGGGCACTCTCGCCCGCTTCGTGTCGACGCACGATGTCATCGATCTGATCAGCCCCAAGTTGCGCCGATAGGCGGTGTACCTGGTAGACGGGTGGCTCGGAAGTTGTCTCTCTTAACCCCTGCTGTTGGGCTAGTCCCCGCAGCTTTTCAGGGGTGAGCCCCACCTCTGAATTGTTTGACAAGAGGTAGATCATGCCACCGTTTCGTGATTTGCAAACCACAACGCAAGGCTGAAGAAATGTAATAGAGCCCACACTGGCGCGACAGCAAAAAGTGGCGAGCCCAGCCACGTGCCTAACGAAAGCAGAGCCTAGCCACCCGCCTCGACGATCGCTGGACATCCAATTCTTCGAATTGAAGGGGTCAGCTCTCCAACTCAAGCATTGTCCGCCAAGCGGTATTGAGCCCCTCGGTGATGTCGACTCCTGCCACGCCCGCTCGAACCTTGCCAATTCGAATTAGTGTGCTGTTCGTGTGGGAGGTAAACCTGCCGTGCGCTTGAATTTCCTCCGGAGTCCACTCGTACGCGGCATCGATTGTGTGCGTACTCGCATTAGCAAGGATGAAAACACAAATGTCGAAATCGGTCGATCGGATCGAAGAGAACACTGCGGAAGGGCGGGTGCCTTCTCGAACGTTCCGAACCTTGACTTGCACACGCCGGCCGTCAACGGAAATCAGATCGTAGGATTTCTCTGAATTTGAAGCCAGCTCGCCTTCGTAATAGGTGGCGCAGGCGTACTCGGCCAGATCACCGATTGGGGCATTGTTTGTACGCACTAACCCGCGCCGACCGAGTTCAACGAGCAAGGCGGTGTAGACGTGAAGGATTTCGCCCACGGTTAACAATGTCGGATCGAACCCAGGGGCGTTCGGCGAAGCGCTTGGAGCGAGTGCTTGCCGAACCGCCTCTGACTGGGTCTGCGATAGATCCCAGTGCTCTCCGAGTTCGGCCTTTGAACGGAACTCTTGTTTCCGCAACCACGCGCGCACGCGTTTTGCATCAACGTGAAGCTCGGTTGCGAGCGCCGCAGGCGTGGTGGTCTCGGTCGAGGAATCCATATTTCGACTGTACATGGGCAGCCCGCACTGGCTGGATGTGCCCGTCGCGGTATTCCGTGTGGAAAAGTTTCGGGCTTAGTCTGGAATCCGGTTCGAGCCTCCGCCAAAGTGCCCAATGATTACAAGGCCACTAGAATTAAATGAAACGGCCACAACGGGCGGTTTCATTCTTTGAAACCGTATTGTTCATTTAATTGATTGACGGCGGAGATCGTGATGAGATCTTTCCGTTTACAGTCGGTCGTGACGGAATGTTCGGCCGCTGATAGTGGCCGATTTTCCGTTAACGACGAATTAGCCTGCTTTTGGGCAGGCTGAATTGTCTCGGTGAAGCGGTAGCGGTGTCTGGGTTTGGGCGCTGGTTACCCGGGTGGTGCGGCGGCCCGAGTGGTGACCAGGCGGGCCAGAGGGCGCTCGTTCTCGTCTTTTCGACGGCGTGTGCGGAGCGGCTTCTCGATGGCTCTATCTCTGAGTTTCAGGATGAATGTGGCTATTGAGCGCAGGTTGAATGAGCTGATGGCGCGGGCCGTGAGGAGGTAGTTCGAGCTGAATCCTCGGCCGGAACGTTTCTTGGGGTTTCCCAGGTCTTCTTGGTTGGAATCTTTGAAGCGCGAGTTGGACGCTTCGACGAGGTTGCGCATGCCGTAGTAGCTTGCCCACGCGTCGCTCTTGTAGGCGAGCCGTTGTAGGTGCTTGAGGGGCTGGAGGCGACGTGTCTTGCCTCCGGGCTCCCGAGACTTCATGGTTGTCTCCGGAATCATCAACGGGACCATGATGCTGTTTTTGCCGTTGAGCGGAGTGTGCGGCACGGGGGACCCGGTTGGATATGTGAACCGTTGGTAGCCGTCAAGGTCGGGCAGACCCTTGGCAATCATGCGGTAGGCGCTGCGGTAGGCGCTGCGGTTGTGCAGGCGAGCAACGAGCGTGGCGTGTTGCTGGTCGTAGTTGATGACGAATTCGACCCCGGCTTTGCGGGCAGGGATATGGAACGTTTCGACTCGACCGTTGTTGTAGGCGCGGTCTGCCATGACGAGAAAGCGGTCAAGGCCGAAGGCAGCCTTGTGTCGCTCAATGAGCTTCATCCCATGCCCGGCGAGCTCGCCGGGCTTATGGAAGCTGATGGCGGTGACGACCGATGGGAACAGCTCACTTTCAGAAGGGCGATTCCAGACTGTTGTTGCTGTTTCGACTTCGTGCCCGGCGATATCGGTTTTCGCGCCCTTGCCGTCGTGGTTATCACCGCGACAATTTGGATGAAATACGGTGGTCAGAGCCCGATTGGGGGTACAGTTTCTTCAGTACACTCGACCTGGCTGTAGGCGTAAGGCCGTCGGAGCTTAACGAAATGGAGCAACACCATGGCAACACTTCTCTGGATCATTGCGGCAATTCTCGTTATTTCTGGCATTGTCGCGATCTTTCGCCGCCAGCTCATCTGGGGCATTGTGCTCATCGTCGTGGGACTGCTGGTTGGTCCAGGTGGTGTGAGCCTCTTCACTTAAGGCCGCGGACCAGCGCGGTATGGAGCGCACGCCGAGTCCTGTGCTTCCCGACCGGGAGCGTGGGTCAGTAGTCGCTGCGTTGGCTGTGTGGTGAGTCGCGGTGCAATGATTCCGCGCTTTTGCTGGTGACAGGGTGTGGCAGGGGGAGGCGCTCAGGGCTGATGCTGTCGTTCTGCGTCCCCAAGACCGGGTGTTGCGCGTCTCACCCTCTGCCGGATCCTTCGTCTGCGGGCTCAGAGGAGGGCCGACCAGCGCCCCGTTCCGGCTGCACTACGAAACCAACCGGGACAGGCCCGCGATCGGGGCAGCCGCTCGGTGGATCACTCGTGACCAGATCATTTGCATCTAAGAGCTCCTCGGTAGCAACAGCTTCGGCATAGCCGGGGACTGCTGAAGGTTTGGTTGATTCTTTGACCTGCCCCATTGCCTGGTTACCCGTTCGGGTTTGAAGATCAGGCGGGGATGGATGTTTGATTGAAGCGTAGCTCGTGCTCGATCGGGGTCGAGTATCCGAGCTGCGAGTGGCGGCGTTGACGGTTGTAGAAGATCTCGATGTAGTCAAAAATCGCGTTCGCCAGATCGAGGCGGGTCCGCCATTTCTTTCGGTTCAGGAGTTCGATCTGCATTGATGACCAGAACGATTCCATCATTGAATTGTCGTAGCAATCACCGATCGTGCCGAACGAGGGCATCAGCCCGGACGCTCGGATCTTGTTCGTGAACGCCCAGGAGGTGAATTGGACTCCGTGGTCGGCATGGACGATCCCTCCCGGTGCCGGCTGTCGGTTTTTGATCGCCATGTCTAGAGCGTTGACGACAAGGTTCGAGTCCTGGGTATTGTCGATGGACCAGCCGACGATTCTTCGGGAGAAGGTGTCCATCACGGCGCAACAGAAAATTTTCCCTTCTCTCGCTTGGATTCCAGCCATCGTTGCAACACCGGCTTCTTAGCTGGCTTTCAGTAAAGCATCTAGGCGCTCGGCTGGGGTGTCCCAGTCGAGCGTTTTGCGTGGG
>NZ_BAAAKW010000024.1:0-37462 GCF_039527955.1 Rhodoglobus aureus
GGAGGGTGTTCAAATCTGTCTTCACACGCAGGGTTTAACACCCTCCGCCTCTGATTAACAGCACCCACGCGGCATCCACCTAATAGGACTCACTCATCTAGGCGGCGCGTCGCTTGTGGATCCTCGACCTGGCCTCACGCCGCTGCGCTCTTCGAAAATTCAGGAAAATCTGGCCGCGTGGCGACTGGACCCCTAGTAGCTGGTGGGTCTTCAAGCCGACGCGCCTTAGTTTCCTGAATTTCCGAATGGGGGCAGTGAGCAGTGAGCAGGAGTGGGGGTCACGGAGCGGGGAGCAGAGAGCAGTGAGCAGGGAGCAGAAATCTCATCCGAAGTGTGGCGCTGGGCGCCGTGCGGCTCTAACGCATGGCTGACTCTGCGTGTGTTCTCGCGTACTCAGCAAAGGTCACGTGCGCGTCGCCGGGTAGCGAAGCAAGGTGAACGCCGCGGCTGAACGATCGGCCGGCGGCTCCGGGGAGTGGTAGCGACCACACGCGTCGACGAAGGGAATGAGCCACGTTCCATTCGTTCGCGAGCTCTCGAAAGCTGAGCTGCTCCGGCCCAGCAAAGTCGCGAACTCGTTGGCTTGGCCCGGCATCCACAAGTTCCACTAAGCGTTCAGCTACTTCCTCAATCGAAACGGGCTGAATGGAAAAGGACGGGACAACGGTGACCGGCAGCCGCCGCTGAGCGACAAATAGGCGGGCGATAAAGCTATGAAACTGGGTGGCACGCAAGATTGTGTATGGAATGCCAGAGGCGGCAATTAGCTGCTCGCTGAGGTGTTTGTCGCGGTAGAAGGCGAGCGCATGCTCATCCACGCCGACAATCGACATGAAGATGAGGTGATCGACAGGGTGGGCGGCAATTGCCCGCAGCAACTGCCGGGTCTGCTGCGAATCATGTGCGTTTGCGCCCGAGGCTAGATGCACCACCGCGGATACTCCGGCGAGAGCATCCGCAAGCCCAGTTCCGGTACTTAGGTCTGCAACTACGACACCTGGGCCAGGGCGTCGACTCAGCGATCGCACTTCATGCCCGGAGTCGGTGAGAAGTGCGACGGTCGGTTTTCCTAGGCGGCCAGTCGCGCCGGTGACCAGAATCATCATGCTCTCCCTTGGCCAGGCGTTTGCCCGGAGTAGATGCTGTGCTCCGCCAAAAACCTACCGCGAATGGGGCACGTTCGCCGCATGCGACCGAGAAACAGTGAGGCTGCGGGCCGTCGCTCAACAAACCGCAACAAGCGGGGGGATACTTGAGGGGTGCCTACCTATCGTGATGAAGCAGTCGTGCTGCGCACCCATAAATTGGGTGAAGCAGACCGCATCGTCACGATGTTGTCGCGTGAGCACGGCAAAATCCGCGCGGTAGCAAAGGGCGTTCGTCGCACCGCCTCAAAGTTTGGGGCGCGACTTGAACCATTTATGGTCGCCGACATCCAGTGCTATATCGGTCGCAGTCTGGACATCATCCAGCAGGCGGAATCGCTGGGCTCATATGGCTCAGAAATCACCTCTGACTATGCGAGCTACACCGCAGCGAGCGTGATGGTCGAGACGGCGGACAAAGTTACGGATGACGACGGCTCGCTTCAGCAATACCTCCTGCTGGTGGGGGCGTTGCGGTCTCTCGCGCGGCGCGAGCACAACCCGAGTCTGACGCTGGACTCGTACCTGTTGCGCAGCCTCTCGATTGCCGGGTGGGCGCCGAGTTTCGTGGACTGCGCCGTCACTGGTGCACCCGGGCCGCATTCCGTTTTCGTGGCGCAGATGGGTGGTGTGGTTGCCGATGAGGTTGCCCCACCAGGGTCGCCCAGGCTGAGCCAAGACACCCTTGAACTGTTGGGGGCGCTGTTGGCCGGCACGTGGGATGTCGCCGAAGCGTCAGATGAACGCTCACGGGCTCAAGCAAGCGGCGTTGTTGCCGCTTACACTCAGTTTCATCTGGAGCGCAGTCTTCGCTCCATCCAGCATGTGGATCGGAGCGCATGAGCCGCGTAGCAAAAACCCACAATAAGGCCGAAGAATTTCGTCCGCTCGATTGGACGGGCATCCAGCCGCCCTCACTGCCCAAGGGCGCTGTTCCTGAGCACATCGCGATCGTCATGGACGGCAATGGCCGCTGGGCCAACGCCCGCGGCCTGACGCGAGTGGAAGGTCACAAGGCGGGGGAGGCGAGCCTGCTCGATGTTGTGGCCGGCGCCATCCAAATCGGGGTCAAGCACATCAGCGTCTACGCGTTCTCAACCGAAAATTGGAGCCGTTCACCCGAAGAGGTGCGCTTTTTGATGGGCTTCAACCGTGATGTGTTGCACCGGCGCCGCGACCAGCTCAATGAGTGGGGTGTGCGCGTCCGCTGGGCTGGCCGACGCCCCCGGCTCTGGACGTCAGTGATCAAAGAGCTCCAGTTTGCTGAGAAGCTCACTGAGAAGAACAGCACGCTAACGCTGACGATGTGTGTGAATTATGGCGGTCGTACTGAAATTGCGGATGCCGTGCGCTCGATTGCCGATGATGTTGCGGCTGGGAAGCTGAAGCCATCTGCGGTCTCAGAGAAGCTCATCCAGAAACGTCTCTATCAACCCCAACTTCCCGATGTCGACCTGTTTGTGCGGTCCTCGGGGGAGCAGCGGATGAGCAACTTCATGCCCTGGCAGAGCGCCTATGCCGAAATGGTGTTCTTGGACACTCTGTGGCCCGATTTCACCCGTGAACAGCTGTGGCAGGCGATCGAGATTTACGCGGGTCGCACGCGACGTTTTGGCGGGGCCGTCGACGCCCCTGATACCTCTCCCGGCTAGCGGTCCTCTCGTTTTGGTCACGCTGACTTTAACGTGTATTCTGTGTTCAGGTCAAATTGACTCTTACTGAAGGGGGTGGCGATGCAGAAGAATGAACAGCGAATTTCGCTCGCGGTCTCAACCGTGATTTTTGCACTGCGCCCCATTCCGGAGTCTGGTCAGAGCGCTCTCTGGATCCCGCTGGTTCGTCGCACGCGCGAACCTTTCGCTCGACAGTGGGCACTGCCAGGTGGCTGGGCCGGCAACGACGAAAGTCTGACGGATGCCGCAGCCCGTAACTTGCTCGCGACCACTGCGCTTGAACCTGCCTACCTAGAGCAGCTTTACGCCTTCGGCGATGTCGAACGTTCGGTCAGCAGCAGAGTGGTCTCGATCATCTACTGGGCGCTGGTTCGGCAAGAAGAGGCAGAGCGGGCCACAGAGAACGAGAACGTGCGCTGGTTCGCCGCCGACAACCTTCCCGAACTTGCTTTCGACCACAACGTCATCATCGACTACGCGCTCTGGCGACTCCGCACCAAGATGGAATACTCGCGAATCGCTCGTGCCTTTCTCGGTGAAACATTTACGTTGAGCGAGCTGCGACTCGTGCACGAAGCCGTGCTGCAGCGGCAGCTAGACCCGGCAAACTTTCGCCGCCAGATCGAAAATTCGGGCTCGCTGGTGCCCACAGATTATGTTGTCTCGGGTGGGCGTCACCGGCCGCCGAGGCTATACCGCTATGACGAGGGCGTAGAGCTCGTCGACAACGGCCCGCTGGGTCACAAAAAGACAGGGAGCACTCGTGTCATCGATTGATTCGACCATTCAGCGCATCACCAAGACAGGAGACGGCGAAACCTGTGCTCCTGAGCTAGCAGATGGTCCGTGGACTTTCGACCTTGGCGTGCCCAGCTACGGCCCCGGCGCATCGATGGGTGATGTGATTCCCACCGGTGCACCCCGACAGGGCCAACTTCCCGTCGAATACCAGAAGGCATCTAACGAAGACTTGCACGCCCGCATCATCGCGGCGAAGGCAACGCTTGGCGACCGAGCGGTAATTCTCGGTCACTTCTACCAGCGCGATGAGGTGGTGCGGCACGCCGATTTCCTTGGCGACTCGTTCCAACTCGCCAACGCCGCTCAGACCGTGCCGAACGCAGAAGCGATTGTCTTCTGTGGCGTGCACTTCATGGCCGAGACTGCCGACATCCTCGCACGGTCTGATCAGGCTGTAATCCTGCCCAACCTTGCTGCCGGATGCTCGATGGCCGACATGGCTGACATCGACTCGGTCGAGGAGTGCTGGGAACAGCTCATGGAGGTGTACGGCACTGAGCCGGATGCCGATGGCCGTGTGCCGATCATCCCAGTCACGTACATGAACTCGTCTGCTGCGCTCAAGGGCTTCTGTGGCCGTAACGGTGGAATCGTCTGCACGAGTTCTAACGCCACAACGGTATTGGAGTGGGCGTATGAGCGTGGACAGCGTGTGCTCTTCTTCCCCGACCAGCACCTGGGGCGCAACACGGCAAAGAAGATGGGTATCTCGACCGATCTCATGCCGATGTGGAACCCGAACAAACCGCTCGGCGGCAACGACGCCGAATCGCTCAACGAAGCGAAGGTTGTGCTCTGGCACGGCTTCTGCAGCGTGCACAAGCGCTTCAACGTTGGCCAGATTGAGCAGGCTCGTGCGGAGCACCCCGGCGTTCGCGTGATCGTGCACCCCGAGTGTCCAATGCCGGTTGTGGATGCTGCAGATGAGGCCGGGTCGACCGACTACATCCAGAAGGCTGTTGCTGCCGCGACCGAGCCAACCACGTTCGCGATCGGTACCGAGATCAACATGGTGAACCGTCTGGCTGCCGAATATCCGCAGCACACGATCTTCTGTCTCGACCCTGTGGTGTGCCCGTGCTCGACCATGTATCGCATCCACCCCGGCTACCTTGCCTGGGTGCTTGAGGGGCTCGTTCGCGGTGAAGTGCTCAACCAGATCACTGTTCCTGACGATGTTGCAGAACCGGCGCGGATTGCCCTCGAGCGGATGCTCGCAGCCAAGCCCCCGGTAGCGACGGAAGCGGCGTAACCCATGGCACGGGTCATCGTTGTTGGCACAGGAATCGCGGGGCTCATCACCGCTTACCGGGCGAGCGCACATCATGATGTGGTTCTGGTCACAAAGGCAGAGCTTGCGGAGAGCAACACCAAGTATGCCCAGGGCGGTATTGCTGCGGTGTTGTTCCCCGATGACTCGGTTGCCAGCCACGTGGCTGACACCATGCGTGCTGGCGCGGGTCTGTGTGAACGGGATGCCGTTGAAGTGTTGTGCAGCGAAGGTCCGCTGCGGGTTCAGGAGCTCATTTCTCTCGGTGTGGAGTTCGACCGCATCAAGAACGGTGAACTCGCCCGCGGGCACGAAGCCGCTCACTCCTCGCGTCGCGTTGTCCATGCCGGCGGGGATGCCACGGGCCTCGCAATCGAGGTCGCGTTATTGCGGGCCGTTCGTGCCCTCGCAGTGGAAACCTATGCGTACACGTTCATGCGTGATCTCGTCACGGAAACTGATGCCGACGGCAAGCCGCGCGTCACCGGAATCGATGTGATTGCCCCCGATGGCAACTCACGTGTAATCGATGGCGACATTGTGGTTCTCGCCAGTGGTGGTGCCGGTCAGCTCTACAAGCACACGACGAACCCCTTCGTCACAACCGGTGATGGAGTCGCTGCCGCGTACCGCGCCGGTGCGGCACTCTCCGACGTCGAGTTCTTCCAGTTTCACCCGACTTCGCTTGCCGTTCCCGGCAACCCACTTGTTTCTGAAGCGGTGCGCGGAGAAGGGGCTACCCTGCTCGACGAAAACGGCAAGCGCTTTATGTTTGATGTGCACCCGGATGGCGAGCTTGCACCCCGCGATGTTGTTGCGCGTGGCATTGCTCGAGCCATGGAGAAGCAGGGCGGTCGCCCAATCATGCTCGATGCCACCGCCCTCGGTGCCGAGTTCCTGGCCACGCGGTTCCCCGGCATCACTGAGGTGTGCGCAGAGCACGGCTTCGAGTGGGGAACCCAGCCCATTCCTGTCACGCCGGCGGCTCACTACTGGATGGGCGGCATCCGCACTGACATCGACGGCCGCACGAGCGTGCGCGGACTCTATGCCGTCGGAGAAGCATCCTGCACCGGCGTGCACGGCGCAAACAGGCTCGCATCCAACTCGCTGCTTGAGTCGTTGGTCTTCGCCTGGCGCGCAGCCGATGCGCTGAACGAACCCCAGCGTGCGATCGAGGTCGATGCGTTAGAGCCGCAGTTTGAGATCACTGGCAAGGAACCGTTCACTCGCGACCAACTGCGGGAACTCATGTGGACTCACGTCGGTCTCGAACGCAATGCAACCCGACTCGAAGAAGCTGCCGCGATCCTGGCGAGCTGGCACTCCGAAGCGAACACCGTTGAAGGCGCCGAGAACGCGAACCTTCTCGACCTCGCACGACTCGTTGTTGTTGCAGCCCTCCGCCGCAAAGAGTCCCGTGGCGCGCACGAGCGAACTGACTACCCCGAGACCCGTGAAGAGCTCGCCTTTTCCACGCGCTGGGCGGCAGTCAATGTTGCTGGAGACTTCATTCCCGCAGAAGATCGAATTCCTGCAGAAGACCAAGCAGAAACGGTAACTCGATGAATCAACAGCTCGTTGACGACGTCATCCGTATGGCGCTCGCAGAGGATGCGCCGTGGGGTGACGTAACGAGTGAAGCTTTCGTGCCGGAGACTGCCGTGGCCACAGCGGTGCTCAACGCCCGCGAGCCCGGCGTTGCCAGCGGACTCGATGTCTTTGCCCGCACCTTTACGCTCGTGGATGCTCGGGCCGAGGTCGCGCTCCATATTAGTGATGGCGACACTTTCACTGCAGGCCAGCAACTCGCTTCCGTGTCAGGTAACGCACGCGCCGTTTTGCGGGCGGAGCGCATCGCTCTCAACCTCAGCCAGCGGATGTCGGGAATCGCCACGCAGACTGCGGCCTACGTCGCGCAGGTTGCTGGCACGCACGCGCGAATTGTCGATACTCGCAAGACGACGCCAGGGCTGCGCGCTCTCGAACGTCACGCAGTGCGCTGCGGTGGTGGGCATAACCACCGCTTCAGTTTGTCGGACGCCGTAATGGCAAAGGACAACCACTTGGCGGTTCTGGCTGCCGAGGGAATCGACCTTGGTGAGGCTATTCGCCGCGCCCGTGCCAGTATCGGACACACCACCCACCTTGAGGTGGAGGTTGATCGTCTCGATCAGGTCGAGACGGTGGTCTCCGCTGGAGTCGACACAATCATGCTCGACAACTTTTCGCTCGAAGACCTCCGTGCGGGTGTTGCACTCGTCGCGGGTCGCGCCATTGTGGAAGCCAGTGGTGGAGTGAACATCGACGCTGTTGCCGCAATTGCCGCAACAGGGGTTGATGTGATTTCTGTCGGGGCGCTCACCCACAGTGTGCGTTCGCTCGACCTCGGTCTCGATATCGCGGTGAGTGCAGCCGCACGATGATCTTTCTCGACTCCGCAGCGACTACGCCCGTGCGCCGCGAGGTGTTAGAGGCGATGTGGCCATATTTGACCGGTGACTTCGGTAACCCGTCGAGCCATCACGAGCTGGGGGAGTCTGCGAAGCGTGCGCTGGATGCCGCGCGCAAGAGTGTCGCCGCGGTGATGGGGTGCCGGGCATCCGATGTCGTCTTCACGTCTGGCGGTACGGAATCAGACAACTTAGCGATCAAGGGGCTCGCTCTCGCCGAACCACGAGGGCGTCACATTGTCACGAGCGCGATCGAACACGAAGCAGTGCTGGAGTCGGTTGACTACCTGAAGCGCATTCATGGCTTCGACGTTTCGGTCGTGCCCGTAGATAGCGCGGGCTTCGTCGACCTGCAGCAGGTGCGCGAAGCACTTCGCCCCGACACAACGCTCTGCACGATCATGTACGCCAATAACGAGGTGGGTGTCGTGCAGCCCATAGCCGCGATCGCGGAACTCTGTCGCGAACACTCGGTACCGATGCACACGGATGCCGTGCAGGCGGCAGGGTGGCTGGCCCTCGACCTTGTCGAGCTCGGCGTCGATGCGCTGAGCCTGTCAGGCCACAAGCTCGGTGCGCCCAAGGGCATTGGTGTGCTCATCGTTAAGGGCCGCCGCAGTCTCGAACCCGTGCTGCACGGGGGAGGCCAAGAGCGGGGCAAGCGTTCTGGCACCGAGAACGTTGCTGGCGCTGTCGGCTTTGCGCATGCTCTCGCGCTCGCGGAAAGCGACCGAGTCGAGCGAGCAGAGCACACGGCACGATTGCGGGACAACTTTGTGGCCGACGTGATGACCCGCGTTCCGGATGCGATCTTCACGGGGCCGGCACTCCTCGCCGGGCATGCGCTGGCTGCGGACAGTGGCAGCGGTGCAGACGCTGACGCCAGGGCCGACACTGACGCAAGGGCCGTCACTGATGCCGCTGCAGAGACTGGCGCCGGCACCAACCCGCCGACGTCCACCCGGCCGACGTCCACCCGGCCGACGTCCACCCCGCCGATCTCCAGCCGGCTCCCCAACAACGCTTCGTTCTGTTTCCCCGGCACCAGCGGCGAATCACTCCTACTCGAGCTGGGTCGCGCCGGAATCATCTGCTCAGCGGGCTCAGCCTGCGCAGTCGGCAGCGACGATGTCTCCCACGTGCTCACCGCACTGGGCATCGAGGAGGAGAGCGCTCAGACGGCCGTGCGCTTCAGCCTCAGTGGGGATACGACAGCCGAACAGCTTGCCACGGTTGCCGCCGAGATCGAGACCGCCTACCGTGCGGTGCGCTCGCTCTCTGGGTAGTCGCGCAGGCCCCACGCCGCTCCGCCCAGCGCGGTGAGTGTCGCAATTGTTGTTGCAACGCTAGGGATGCGCGTAGCCCCCGGCTGAATCACGTACTGAATAGTGCGCTCACTCGCTGGTTGTGGAGCATGGATGCTCACGCCCTCCGGCAGCGTCAGGGATGACAGCGCTAGCTGGGGGAGGAGTGCAACACCCAAGCCACGGGAGACGAAGCTCAGCACGGCGAGAGCGTTGTCCGTCTCCAACCCGATCTCCGGGGCGAAACCTTCGATGTTGCAGAGGGCAAGCAAATGTCCGCGGCACAAAGTGCAGCCGGCAATCCAGGCATCGTCGGCGAGGTCGGCGAGGCCGACGCTATCCGCCGATGAGAGAGGGTGGGTGTCAGGCAGCACAAGCACAACAGGCTCCGTAAACAGGGGAACTGTCGTATGGCCGCCATCGCGGGAGAGATGCGGGTCTGCTCGGTCTTCCGGATATGAGAACGTGATCGCCACATCCGCGGCCCCATCCCGCAGCAACTGCAGCGCCTGAGGCGGCTCAGCCTCCACATAGTTCACGGTCAAATGTGGATGCTGCTGCCGCAGTTGGCGAATCAACCGCGGTATCAGGGTCGACGACGCAGTCGGGAACGCCGCGATGCGCACCGTTCCACTCGAAAGCCCTGCCAGTTCTGAGAGTTCGGCGCTCGCGGCATCCACGGCATTGAGCACGGTGACGGCATGGCTGGCTAGTGCGCGACCGGCTTCGGTGAGGCGCACTCCACGGCCGGAGCGAATGACAAGCGCGAGCCCGATGCGGGTTTGGGTGCGAGTGAGGTGCTGGCTGAGTGCTGGCTGGCTATAGCCGAGCGCGCGGGCCGCTTCGCTGATGGTGCCGTGCTCGGAGATAGCGCGAACTATGCGCAGCGAGAGAAGGTCTGGAGTGGTGTCCATTGCTCAAGCATAACCAAACGTTATTGTTTATATCTCAATCATGCCCTTGTCGCATGAATGGGTCGAGAGGACTATGGAGGCATGACATCACCGGCCCTGGCACACGCGATCGAGCGCTTCGACAACACTCGCGGCTACCTCTCTGCCGCCACCATGGGATTACCGACGCGCGCTGCCGTCGCCGAAATGACGGAGAAGTTGCACCAGTGGGCATCAGCGACCTGCAATCCGATGAACTACGGCGACATCGTCGAGCGCACCCGCGGTCACTATGCGCGCCTCGTCGGCATCGACAACACTCGCGTTGCGATTGGCTCGCAAACCTCGGTGATGGCGTCACTCATCGCCTGCTCGCTTCCCGCCGGCTCTGAAGTGCTGTGCGTCGAATCAGACTTCACCTCGATAGTGTTCCCGTTCTTGCAGCACCGCGACCTCGTGGTGCGCGCAGTGCCGCTCGACGAACTTGCGGCTTCAGTGCGTGACAGCACGGCGCTTGTCGTGTTCTCGCTCATCCAGTCGTGCAACGGCGCCGTCGCCGATGTCGAGGCCATCACTGCAGCAGCATCGCGCCACGGAGCCCGCACACTGTGCGACGTGACTCAAGCCGCCGGTGTCCACCCGGTGGATGCCACCCAATTCGATGCGACCGTCTGCCACGCCTACAAGTGGTTGTGTTCGCCCCGCGGCGTCGCGTTCCTCACGATTTCGGAGGATTTCGCCGAACACATCACTCCCGTTCAGGCCGGCTGGTACGCCGGCGACGATGTGTGGAGCAGTGTCTACGGCACCGAGATGAACCTCGCGAAGGATGCCCGCCAATTCGATGTCTCGCCCGCGTGGCAAGCGTGGGTGGGGGCTGAACATCCCATTGCACTATTTGCCGACCTCGATATTGCTGAGGTGTGGGAGCACTGCACCGGCCTCGCCAACCAGCTCTGCGACGAGCTCGGAATCGAACGCCAGAACCAAGCCATCGTGACCTGGCCGGATGAGAGCGGCACCGATCTTGCCAAGCTCACCGCCACCGGAATCACCGCTTCAGGTCGCGCGGGTCGCCTTCGCGCAGCATTCCACCTCTGGAATACCGAAGAAGATGTCGCGGCGGTTATCGCAGCGCTGCGTGTCTAGCTAAACTGGACACCCGCCGACCGTGCATCCAGCCCGGCTGACTATTGGAGTTTCTGTGGCTACGCCTAACCCCCTCGACGCCGTTATCAACCTCGCCAAGCGCCGAGGTTTCGTCTTCCAGTCGGGAGAGATCTACGGCGGTTCACGCTCAGCTTGGGACTACGGTCCGCTGGGAACCGCACTCAAAGAGAACATCAAGAAGCAGTGGTGGCAAACCATCGTTCAGGGCCGCGAAGATGTTGTCGGCCTTGACTCCGCAGTCATCCTTCCCCGCAAGGTGTGGGAAGCATCCGGGCACGTAGAAGTATTCTCCGACCCGCTTGTCGAGTCGCTGCACACCCACAAGCGTTACCGCGCCGACCACCTTCTCGAAGCCTATGAAGAGAAGCACGGTCACCCTCCCGTGAACGGGCTTGCCGACATCCGCGACCCCGATACCGGTCAGCCCGGATCGTGGACAGAACCGCAGAACTTTTCGGGGCTCCTCAAGACGTTCCTGGGCCCAGTCGACAACGAAGAGGGAATGCACTACCTGCGCCCCGAGACTGCTCAGGGAATCTTCACTAACTTCGCCAACGTCGTGGGCGCTGCGCGCATGAAGCCGCCGTTCGGTATCGGGCAGGTCGGAAAGTCATTCCGTAACGAAATCACTCCCGGAAACTTCATTTTTCGCACGCGAGAGTTTGAGCAGATGGAGATGGAATTCTTCGTCGAGCCCGGCACCGATGAAGAGTGGCACCAGTACTGGATCGACGAGTCGATGAAGTGGTACACGGATCTCGGAATCAAGCCCGAAAACCTGCGCTTCTACGAGCACGCTCAAGAGAAGCTCTCGCACTACTCGAAGCGCACTGTTGATGTCGAGTACCGTTTCCGCTTCGCCGGTGGCGAATGGGGCGAGCTCATGGGTATCGCCAACCGCACCGACTTTGACCTGCGCACCCATTCTGAAGCATCCGGTGCCGATCTGTCGTACTTTGACCAGGCCAAGGATGAGCGTTGGACCCCGTACGTGATCGAGCCAGCGTTCGGGCTCACCCGCGCACTCATGGCTTTCTTGATCGACGCTTACGCCGAGGATGAGGCTCCCAATGCTAAGGGTGGCATCGACAAGCGCACCGTTCTGCGTCTCGACCGCCGACTCTCGCCTGTGAAGCTTGCCGTTCTGCCGCTCTCGCGTAACGAGCGTCTCTCGCCGCTGGCACGCAGCGTTGCAGCGGACCTGCGCAAATTCTGGAATGTCGACTTCGACGATGCCGGCGCAATTGGTCGTCGCTACCGTCGTCAAGACGAAATCGGTACGCCGTTCTGCGTCACCATCGACTTCGATTCGCTCGACGATAACGCGGTTACGGTGCGCGAGCGCGACACGATGGAACAGAAGCGCATGCCGCTGGAAGAACTGCGCGGCTACCTCGCCCAGGAGCTCATCGGCTGCTAACGCACCCCGACTGCTCAACGAAATCTCAGCACTACAGAAGCGAGTCCGAACAGGTTTCCGGCTCGCTTCTGCTGTGCGGGAATAGCGCGCGCGTCCCAGCAACGCTCTCGGTCCCTAACCCTCCCGTTCCCGGTCCCCAACGTTCCCGGGCCCGTTAGCCCAACCCTCCCGTTGCCACGGAAACTCAGGAAAACGGAGGCCGCTGGGCTTCCAGCCTCACTGAATACCGACAAGCGCTGCAGCGATCTCGCTAATTTCCTGAATTTCCGAAGCTGTCGGCTACTCCACAGCCGAAACACACGGGGTAAGTCCACAGATCAATGCTGCTTCTAAGCGGCGACCAACTTTCGCCTCGATGCTCCCTATATGACGGACATTCAGGCACTAGTCAACGGGCTGGGCGGACTCGCGCAGAAACGCCAGCTTGTGGCGCGAGGTGCACAAGACAGCGAACTGACCCGGGCGGTCAAGGATGGGGCGGTAGCGAGGGCGCGCCAAGGCTGGTACACAACGGTGGACGTCGCGGCACCGCGGGTGAGAGCGGTTCGAGTCGGCGGAAGATTGACCGGGATATCCGCCATCAGCGACTGGGGTGGCTGGGTTCTTGGAAAGCACCAGCTTCACGTTTCGGTTCCGCAGAACGCAGCGCGATTGCGCAATCAGTGGAACCGAAGGAAACCGATCGGAGCGCACCGCGGCGTGCGTGTGCATTGGGATCCGCCATCCACTAGCGAACGCGGATCACTCTGGCATGTCGGCCTGGCTGAGGCCCTTCGGAGAGTGGTGGTCGACGAGGATCTCGAAACAGCGGTTGCTTCTATCGATTGGGCGCTGCGCACGGCGCGGATTGACCACTTCGACTTCGAGCAGCTGATACTAAGTCTGCCTCTGCACAAACGGTGGATCAGGTCGTGGGTGGATGGCAGGTGCGAAAGCCTTCCGGAAAGCCTCGCACGCACGCGATTGAGGCTTGCTGGTCACAGAGTTAAGATTCAGGTCGCGGTCGGGAAGAAGCGAATAGATATGGTCATTGACAGCATCGTCGGACTCGAGATCAACGGGAAGCAGTTTCATGCCCACACCTTCGAGGAAGACCACCTGAAAAGCATCGAGATCACGATCGTTGGTTTTTACGCGATGAGCGTGAGCGCAAAAATGGTGTTCACCCAGTGGGACCTCTTCTCCCGAGCGGTCAGAATGGCATTGGAATCCCACGCCCCGCGCAACCTCGGAAATTCAGGAATTCCTTCCGGATGAGGCGCAGCACACCTGCGCTATCAGGCGCGCCCAGCCGCACTTGTCAGGGATTCCTGAATTTCCGAATGGAGCGACCGGGAATACCTATGGCCGCAGGGTGTTGAGATCACAGTGAATGAAACTGCTGCAATTGCGAACGAGCCCGTAAAAGTCGACATCTGGTCTGATGTTCAGTGCCCCTGGTGCTATATCGGAAAGCGACGCTTCGAAGCCGCAATCGAGAGCTCAGGCATCGCTGTCGATATCGAGTACCACTCTTTCGAGCTCGCACCGGATACCCCTGTTGAGTATGACGGCACCCCAATTCAGTTCTTGAGCGAGCGCAAAGGTTTGCCGCTGCCGCAGGTCGAAGAGATGCTGACTCGAGTGACCGATATCGCTACGAGCCTAGGACTCGACTACAACTACGAGCACATTCACCAGACCAATACGGTGAAAGCTCACGAACTTCTTCACTACGCCAAGGCTCATGGCCGCCAGCTTGAGATGAAAGAACGCCTGCTCGATGCCTACTTCATCAAGACCGAGCACGTTGGTCGCATCGAGGATCTTGCTGACATTGCGGCCTCCATTGGCTTCGACCGTGACGACGTAGTGCAGGTTCTCGAGTCCAGTGAATACCTGCCTGCGGTAAAAGCCGACATGGAGGTTGCCATGCAATACGGCATCCAGGGCGTGCCATTCTTTGTGATTGACGGCAAATACGGGGTTTCGGGCGCGCAAGAAAGTGAAACTTTCGCTAACGTTCTCACACAGGCACTTACCGAAAGAGATGCGTAACCCATGGACGCCGCAACGAAGCCCATCCCGACCTTCGCCCTTCAGCAGCTTGGCGACCCCAAAGTCGGAGTCTGCGAGGGTGACGCATGCATCGTTGATGACCACCGCTCTCAAGCCTTCGTTAACCGTCAGATCGATGAAGGACTCGTTTAGCCACAACAGGTTTGGTCTACCCGACGAAGCCCCTGTTAGACCATTCAATGATTTCTACTGCGGTCGCGTGCGGGGGAGCTGCTTTCGCCACTCGTGACGGCACCTGGGTTAGAGGCACAGTCGTGGGGCGATCCGGAAGCGATTCGTGCTGCCCCTCAGGCGCATTGAATCGTTTGTTCACGAGTGCTCCGAGGATTGCACCGACGCCGAATCCGAGCGGCAGCAGGAGCAGGTACCCCGTCGGATCCGCCTCCGCCGCCGTGCCAAGCGCGAGCGTCGCGGCCACGCCGAGCACAGCCCCGATCGTGATGGCGACCCACCATCGCTGAAGCTTTGCATTTGCGGCATCCCACGCTCGCTGGGCACGAAACTGCTCAAGTGCCTCGTCACGCGGCGCCTGGCTTACCCATGTTCGGCCTTCGAAGCGGAAGACGTTGGGGTGATTGTCGATTGCCATTAGCTGGTCGACCCTTCACTAGTGATGTCGGCGATAGTCGCGTCGAGGCCGGCGATGAGGTCATCGCTGTTCACCCACGCGGTGTGGTCGTGGTCTCCGGAGCCTATCGAGACTCGCTTGCCAGCGATGCGTTCGTCGGCGAACACGGGCCAGACGGTGCTGCTGCCGAGAGGGGTGATGGTGCCGCGCGCAAAACCAGTGGCTTCGAGCGCCAGTTCGGCTTCGGGCATCCGGAGCTTATTGACGCCAACGACCGCGCGCAGCTTGGGCCAGGAAATTTGACGGTCACCGGGCACGAGCGCAAAGAGGTAGCTCCCATCACTGCGCTTGACGACGAGAGACTTCACAATCTCGGCTGGTGTGATGCCCAAGAGCTCTGCGGCGTGTTCGAGCGAGGTGGCTGGGGCGCGTTCGACGATCTCGATGGGGATGCCACGGCGTTCGGCATCGTCGCGAACGCGGTCGGTTCCTGCCGTCATTCGGGGCCTCCCGGTATGTGAGGCGCCGGTTCAGTCGCGCCGTGGGACAATTGCTGTGTGACTATTCTTGCCCCTGCCGACCCGCGTGTCGCGCCACCGCTATCTATTGGGCGTCTTGAGCTCGACGTTCCGGTCGTTCTGGCGCCGATGGCGGGCATCACTAACACCGCTTTTCGGCGTTTGTGCCGCGAATATGGCGCGGGTTTGTATGTCAGCGAAATGATTACGAGCCGCGCGCTGGTTGAGCGCACGCCCGAAAGCATGCGGCTGATTACCCACCATGAATCGGAGACGACGCGCAGCATCCAACTGTATGGTGTCGACCCCAAGACGGTCTCTGAGGCCGTGACGATGTTGGTTGCCGAAGACCGCGCCGACCACATTGACTTGAACTTCGGATGTCCCGTTCCGAAGGTCACTCGCAAGGGTGGGGGAGCGGCGCTCCCCTGGAAGATCGACCTATTCCGCGACATCGTAGAGGGTGCAGTGAAAGCTGCCGGCGATGTGCCGCTGACCATCAAAATGCGCAAGGGCATCGACTCTGACCACTTGACCTACCTCGAGGCCGCGCGCGTTGGTGCGGGGGCTGGCGTTGCCAGCATCGCACTTCACGCGCGCACTGCCGCAGAGTTCTATTCGGGCACTGCCGACTGGTCGGCCATCGAAAAGCTCAAGAACACCATCACCGATACCCCTATCCTCGGCAACGGCGATATCTGGAGTGCCGCCGATGCCCTCCGCATGGTCGACGAGACCGGATGCGACGGTGTCGTTGTGGGTCGCGGTTGCCTCGGTCGGCCGTGGCTTTTCGGTGACCTCGCCGCCGCTTTCCGTGGGGAAAGCCTTAAGGCGGAGCCAAGCCTTGGTCAGGTCGCGGCTGCCTTCAAGCGGCACGCAGAGCTGCTCGTCGAGTTCTTTGGCGAAGAGGATCGTGCGTGCCGCGACATCCGCAAGCATGTTGCTTGGTATTTCAAGGGCTATTCGGTTGGTGGCGAGTTGCGCGCCGGAATGGCGACCGTGCAGTCCCTCGCTCAGCTTGATGACCTTCTCGGTCAGCTTGACTGGTCGCAGCAGTATCCGGGTGCGGATGCCGAAGGCCAGCGCGGTCGCGCCGGTACGCCCAAAAAGCCGTCGCTTCCACAGGGGTGGCTCGATAGTCGTGAGCTGCAGGAGACGCACCGTTCCGAGTTGAACCAAGCAGAACTGAGTACCAGTGGCGGCTAAGGGGTACACGGAGGCTGACGCTGAGCGCTGGTTTCCTGAGCAGCATTCGAGTCGCCGGAGCGACTTTGCGCGTGATCGTGCGCGGGTGCTGCATTCGAGTGCCCTTCGCAGGCTTGCCGCGAAAACCCAGGTACTCAGCCCGACGATGGGCGCCGACTTTGCCCGCAACCGACTTACGCATTCCCTTGAGGTCGCTCAGGTCGGGCGTGAGCTCGCCGACAGCCTCGGCCTCGACCCCGATGTGGTCGACACCGCGTGCCTCTCACATGACATCGGGCATCCGCCGTTCGGACACAACGGTGAGCGTGCGCTCAACGAGTGGGCTGCCGACATCGGTGGCTTTGAGGGCAATGCCCAGACCCTGCGGCTGCTGACCCGCATCGAGCCCAAAGTGTTTGGTCTTGATGGCAAGAGCTACGGGCTCAACCTCACTAGGGCAAGCTTGGATGCGAGCACCAAGTACCCGTGGCCGAGCGCGCAGGGCATTCCTGACCCGAGCGGTCGCAGCAAGTACGGTTTTTTCGATGACGACACTGCGGCCTTCGATTGGCTGCGTGCCGGCGCTCCTGATCGCCAGCGCTGCATTGAAGCGCAGGTCATGGACCTCTCAGACGACATCGCGTACTCGGTTCACGATTTTGAGGATGCGATTGTCGGCGATTTTATCGACGTGACGGCGCTCGGCGCCCGCATCAACCATGACGACCTCGTGAAGTCGATGTTCGAGTGGATCGGCGGCGAATTCTCACACGACGAGCTGATCGCCGCGTTCGACCGTCTCGACCTGCTTGATCCCTGGATTGACCAGTGGGATGGCAGTCGTGCCGCTCACGGTCGCCTTAAGAACCTCACGAGCCAGCTCATTGGTCGCTTTGCTGGAGCGGCGGTCCAGGCTACACGGGAAGCGCATAACACCGAAGCTCTTGCTCGCTTCGGTGGAAGCCTCATTGTGCCTCACGAGATCCAGGCCGAGATCGCCGTGCTCAAGGGCATCGTTGCTGCGTTTGTGATGTCGACGAACGCGCGTCGGCCGATTTATCAACAGCAGCGCGATGTGCTCACCGAGCTCGCCGATGTGCTGCTCTGGACCGGCCCGAGCAACCTCGATTCGGGGTTTACGGCCGATTGGAATTCCGCTGAGAACGATCACCAACGCAAGCGCGCAGTGGTAGATCAGGTGGCTAGCCTCACGGATCCGTCCGCAATGGCGTGGCATACACGGCTGGTTGGCTAGAGTCACCGGCCGGTAAGCCTACAATTACGATTGTGGCTGGCCTGATCAAAAGAAGCGATATCGACGAGGTGCGTTCGCGCACTAACCTCGCCGACATTGTTGGCGACTATGTCACGCTCAAGAGTGCGGGCTCAGGCTCCATGAAAGGCCTATGCCCTTTCCATGAGGAGCGCAGCCCCAGCTTTCACGTGCGGCCCCAGGTTGGTTTCTATCACTGCTTCGGTTGCGGTGAAGGCGGCGACGTCTTTACGTTCCTGCAGCGCATGGACCACGTCTCATTCTCCGAAGCTGTCGAGCGCCTTGCTGGCCGCATCAGCTACGAGCTGCACTATGAGGATGGCGGCGCGGCAACCGATCACGGCAACCGCGCACGCATCCTCGCCGCCAATCAGGCGGCGTCTGACTTCTTCGTTTCCCAACTAGCGACCCCTGAGGCAGAACCTGGGCGAAGCTTCTTGGGAGAGCGCGGCTTCGACCAGTCGTCGGCGGAACGATTCGGCATCGGTTTTGCGCCCCGCGGCGGCGCCCTCACGAAGCACCTGAACACACTGGGCTTTACCTCTGACGAACTTGTCGTCGCTGGGCTTATCGGCAAGGGGGAGCGCGGCGACTTCTACGACAGGTTCCGTGGGCGTCTGGTGTGGCCGATTCGCGATGTCACGGGCCAAACTCTTGGTTTTGGTGCGCGCCGACTGCTCGACGACGACAAGGGCCCCAAGTACCTCAACACGCCCGAGACTCCCGTTTACCACAAGAGCCAAGTGCTCTACGGGCTCGACCTTGCCAAGAAAGACATTTCTCGCAGCAAGCAAATCGTTGTTGTCGAGGGCTATACGGATGTCATGGCCTGCCACCTTGCCGGTGTCACGACCGCTGTTGCTACCTGTGGTACCGCGTTCGGTGTTGACCACATCAAGATTGTTCGACGGATGATCGGCGACTACGACAACGCTGACACCACTGCCACCGGCGAAGTGATTTTCACCTTTGATCCGGATGAGGCGGGCCAGAAGGCCGCGAATCGTGCGTTCGCCGAGGAGCACCGCTTTGCTGCACAAACTTTCGTTGCGGTGGCATCTGACGGCCTCGACCCCTGCGATCTGCGCCTCAAGAAGGGTGATGGTGCTGTTCGTCGTCTCGTCAGCACTCGCAAACCCATGTTTGAGTTCAAGATTCGTCGCGAGTTGGCCGTGCACGACCTCGAGACCGTTGAGGGCCGCGTCGCTGCGTTGCGTGCTGCAGCGCCGGTCGTTGCGGGCATTCGTGATCAGGCACTCGGTATTGGCTATGTGCGCAGTGTTGCTGGCTGGCTCGGCATGGAGCCCAGCGAGGTGCAGGGCGCTGTGACGTCGGCAAAGCGTCAGGCGCCGAGCTCTGCGCACCCGGCAGTGTCGTCGACGTCCGGCTCTGGCTCTGCCGCCGGCCCAGGCACTCGCCCTGGCTCAGTGGCTGAGGCACCAGAGTCGCCGCGAGAGCAGGGGCCGTCGATCATGGGTCTCAAGACTGATGCCACTACGCGGCTTGAGCGTGACGCGCTGATGGCGGTGTTGCAGCATCCGGATGTCGTCGGTGACGAACTCATCCGCAAGCTCACCCAGATAGCTTTCGCCGATAATACCCTCGCTGTAGTGCGTGATGCGATCGCTTCGCTGGTCGAGCGTGCACTGCTGCCAGGCTGGGCGTCAGCCGTCGCAGACGAGGTACCTCAGTCGTTCTCGACGTTCGTCAAGCAGCTAAGCGTTGCGCCAATTCCGGAGCGCGAAGACCGCATCCCGGTCTATTGCGTTCAGGTGACCACCGATCTGGTCGAGCGCGACCTGTTGCGCCAAAAACGAGACCTTCTCGGGGTGCTGCAGCGCATGGATCGGGAAAGCGATCCCGAGCGCTACGTTCAGACTCAGCGTGACCTGATGAGGATCGAAGCAGAGCGTCGTGCGCTGCGCGAAGACTCGTAGTTCTACTCACTTGGTTGCGTTCGTGTAAATATCGTTCATTTGGGCACCAACAACCTAGTAGTTGCCGGTCGCTTTATGCTTCCATTAGAGAACTACGATGCGCGGCGCCTACAAACGCGCCGTCGCATTTTCTGCACGCAACAGGAAGAGGTAGACGGATATGACATCCGCATCCAAGAACAGCAAGCGAGTCCTTGCTGTAGTTGCCGGTTCAGCAGCGTTCGCGCTCGCTTTGACTGGCTGCCAAGCTGGAGGAGACTCCTCCAGCGGTGGCGGTTCTGAGTCGCTTATCGTGGGCACGACTGACAAGGTCACGTTCCTCGACCCGGCCGGTTCGTACGACAACGGTTCGTTTGCCCTGATGAACCAAGTTTTCCCGTTCTTGCTCAACTCCCCGCTTGGCACTTCCGATGTTGAACCTGACATCGCAGAGTCGGCGGAGTACACGAGCGACGACGAGTACACGGTTGTGCTCAAGTCGGGCCTCAAGTTTGCCAACGGCAACGACCTCACGTCTTCTGACGTGAAGTTCAGCTTCGACCGTCAGGTCGCTATTGCTGACGAAAACGGCCCTGCTGTTCTTCTCGGCAACATTGACAGCGTTGAAGCCGTCGACGAGACCACAGTCGTCTTCCACTTGAAGAATGGCAACGACCAGACGTTCGCACAGATCCTGTCGAGCCCTGCCGCGCCGATCGTTGACGAAGATGTATTCGCAGCAGACGCCGTTACCCCCGACGCTGACATCGTCGATGGCAACGCATTTGCTGGCCAGTACGTCATCGACAGCTACGACTTCAACAACATCGTTGCGTTCAAGTCCAACCCTGAGTACCAGGGCGTGCTTGGCGCTGCAGCGACCGATAGCATCACGCTCAAGTACTACACCGACGCTTCGAACCTGAAGCTCGATGTACAAGAGGGCAACATTGATGTCGCGCACCGCAGCCTTTCGGCTACCGACGTTGCAGACCTCGAAGGCAATGACAACGTCAATGTTGTCGTGGGCCCCGGCGGAGAGATCCGCTACATCGTGTTCAACTTCGACACCCAGCCCTTCGGTGCTGCGACTCCTGAAGCTGACGAAGCAAAGTCTCTAGCAGTTCGTGGAGCCGTTGCTGACCTCATCAACCGTCAGGAAATCTCAGACCAGGTTTACAAGGGCACCTACCTGCCGTTGTACTCCTACGTTCCCGACGGGTTGACCGGCGCAACTGAGGTTCTCAAGGGCCTCTACGGCGATGGTGAGGGTGGACCAAGCACCGAAGCAGCGCAGAAGCGTCTTGCAGATGCTGGTGTTGAGACTCCTGTGACGCTCAACTTGCAGTACAACCCAGACCACTACGGTGAGTCCTCGGGTGACGAGTACGCGCTTGTTGAGAGCCAGCTTGAGGCCGAGGGAATCTTCGACGTCAACCTGCAGTCGACTGAGTGGGTCACATACGCCAAGGAGCGCACGGCAGATGCTTACCCCGCCTACCAGCTGGGTTGGTTCCCTGACTACTCCGACGCCGACAACTACCTGACCCCGTTCTTCGGTGATGGTAACTTCCTCGGCAACCACTACGCGGATGCTGAAGTCAACGATCTGATCGTGGCTCAGGCAACCGAGCTCGACCCTGCCGTACGTGAGGGAATGATCGAGGAAATCCAGGCGAAGGTTGCTGCTCAGCTGTCGACCGTACCGTTCCTTCAGGGAGCGCAGATCGCTGTAACGGGCAAGGACGTCACCGGAGCTACGCTCGACGGTTCGTTCAAGTTCCGCTACGGCAGCTTGGCAAAAAACTAGGGGTAATTCGCCCCAGTTAGGCATTTGTCTAACGTTGTGACGAATAGGGGGTGGCCCACACACAATGTGGGTCACCTCCTCGTCTTCATTCTCTGCACGATAGGTAGGTATGTCGCAGTCTGCTTCCGCCGTGATCGATCCGGCACCGTCTCCAACGCCCACCCGGCGTCCTCGGGGGATCACAAATCCTCTTGCTCGTTTTCTTATCGTTCGTTTCCTTCTCATTTTTCCGACCGTGTTCATCCTCGTAACGATGGTGTTCGTATTGATGCGGTCGATCGGTGATCCCATAACTGCAGCACTCGGTGGTCGACTGACTGCCGCTCAGCTGGCTGAGCGAATCAGCTCGGCTGGCTACGATCGCCCAATTCTTGTGCAGTACTTCGAGTACTTGGGACAAATCTTCACTGGCAACTTCGGTACAGCTATCACTGATGGCCGTCCGGTTTCAGAACTGCTCGTCACGTACGGAAGTGCAACGCTCGAGCTCGCCTTGTACGCGGTTATGGTTGCGCTAATCGTCGGAATTCCTTTGGGTATGGTCGCGGCGTACTTCCGCGACAAGTGGCCAGACGCAGTGCTGCGTGTCGCCGCGATTTTGGCCTACGCCACCCCGGTATTCTTCGCCGGGTTGCTGCTCAAGCTGGTCTTTGCTGTTTGGCTCAAGGTTCTGCCGGTCGCCGGACGCGCATCCACCCGCACGGAACTGCAACTCACCTCTCTCGATGGCAAATCGGGCATCTACCTGATTGACGCGATTCGTTTGGGCAGCCCCGCGGCTATTAGCGATGTCTTGATCCATGCAGTGCTGCCCGGGCTCACGCTGGGTCTGCTTACGGCCGGCATTTTCATGCGTTTGGTGCGCACCAATGTCATCGGCTCATTGTCGATGGATTACATTGATGCGGCACGTTCGCGTGGCGTTAACGAGTTCCGCTTGGTGCGAAAGCACGCGTACAAGCCAGCGCTTATCCCGATCATCACGGTGATCGGCATGCAGATTGCGCTCCTGTTGGGAGGTGCGGTGCTCACCGAAACCACCTTCGAGTGGAAGGGGCTCGGCTTCAAGCTCGTCGAGTATCTCGGTGCCCGCGACTTCGTGGCTGTGCAGGGCATTGTTGTGTTGCTGGCTGTCATCGTCGCCCTTACTAACTTCATAGTCGACATAATTGCGGCGATCATCGACCCGAGAGTGAGGTACTAAAAATGGCTATTAAGCCCTCACGATTCGTGTCAATTTGGCGCAGTTTGCCCGTAGTTAGCCAGGTACGTCAGTCAGTTGGTTTGCAGCGCGGAATGCTCATTGCCGGTCTGATCATGACCGGAGTCTTCCTGCTCACGGCCTTGTTTGCCCCTCTTCTCGCACCCTACGGCTTTGCCCAGCTGCGTGACGATAGCGGCACATTTGGCGCCCAACTGACTCCGGGTGGCGAACACCTCTGGGGCACCACGGTTGGTGGCTACGACGTGTTCTCGCGAGTTATTTGGGGATCCCGAACCGCGGTACTCGTTATCGTCATCGCCGTCACACTGTCTATCTTCGCCGGTGTTCTTCTTGGTCTGGTCTCGGGTTACATCGGTGGCTGGGTCGACCGCGTTCTGGTTGTCATCGCAGATGCTGTCTATGCGTTTCCGTCGCTGTTGCTCGCGATCGTCGCAGCAATTGCCATCAGCGGCGGCCGATCGAGTTTCTGGGGAGGCATTTTCGCCGCTGCACTCTCGATCACGGTTATCTACATTCCGCAGTATTTCCGTGTAATCCGTGCCGAAACGGTTCGCATCAAATCGGAAGCGTATGTGGAGTCTGCCAAGGTGCTCGGTTCGAGCACTCCGCGCATTATGTTCCGTCACGTGTTCCGCAACTCCACACGCACCCTTCCGTTGATCTTCACGCTCAACAGCTCAGAAGCAATTTTGACTCTTGCGGCCTTGGGGTTCCTCGGTTTCGGTATTGAGCCCTCCGCCGCTGCTGAGTGGGGTTACGATCTCAACAAGTCCATCTCGGATGTCACGAGTGGTATTTGGTGGACATCAGTGTTCCCAGGTTCGGCAATTGTTCTTGTTGTTCTCGGCATCACTCTCGTCGGAGAGAGCATGAATGACCTCGCTGATCCGCGTTTGCGCACCCGTCGCCGGGCCGACCAGTCCGCACCGATTCTCGAAACTTCGGCTCTTCACACGGTCGACTTCGATGACGATGAGACACCGATCGATCCTTTGGAGGCTCGCTCATGAGCAACGTTGTTGAGATCAAGAATCTCGAAGTAACCTTCGCTACCGATGGCGGCGACGTGAAAGCGGTCGATGACGTTTCGTTGTCACTCGTCGCTGGTGAAGTGCTAGCGATTGTCGGCGAGAGCGGCAGTGGAAAGAGCGTCACAGCAAAGTCGGTACTCGGTCTGCTGCCTGAAACAGCCGTCGCCCGTGGAGCTATCCTCCTCAATGGCGAAAACGTCGTTGAGATGTCGGGCAAGCGGCTACGCGAAATGCGCGGCGTCGATGTCGCGATGGTCTTTCAGGAGCCTTCGCTAGCGCTCAATCCCGTATTCACTGTCGGGTGGCAGATTGCGGAAGGCTTTCGGGCGCACGGCAAAGTCAGCAAGAAGCAGGCGCGTATCAAAGCGATCGATATCTTGCGCAAGGTGGGAATTCCCGAGCCAGAACGCCGGGTCGACTACTACCCGCATCAATTCTCCGGAGGGCAAAAGCAGCGCGTCGTCATTGCAATGGCGCTTGTGCTTGAGCCTGAGTTGATTGTCGCTGACGAGCCAACTACCGCTCTAGACGTCACCGTCCAAGCCGAAATTCTCGACCTGCTTCGTCGCTGTCGTGATGAGTTTGGTGCCGCGATCATCCTGATCACTCACAACATGGGAATTGTGGCCGATCTTGCTGACCGGGTTGCCGTGATGTACGAAGGCAAACTCGTCGAGGAAGCTCCCGCTCAGCAGCTCTTTGATTCCGCTCATCACCCGTACACGAAGAAGCTTCTTGCGGCTGTTCCTCGCATTGGAACCGGTGCCGCGCGGGCTGCTGCACGGGTTGTTGACCGCCAAGAGGCGGGCGGTGACACTCACGTCGAGCCCGTAGTTGTGGCAAAAGACCTGGAGATCTCGTTCCCAGGCCGCTTCGGCACACCACCCTTCCGGGCCGTAGATCGCGTTAGTTTCAGCATTTCTCCGGGAGAAGTTCTCGGTCTTGTTGGCGAGAGCGGATCGGGCAAGACCACAATCGGTCGTGCCATCGGCGGTCTGAACAAGATCAGTGGCGGCTCGCTGCAGGTTCTCGGTCACGAGATGCTCGGCTTCAAAGAGCGCAAGTTTCGGCCGGTTCGTGGCGAAATTGGGTTCGTGTTTCAGGACCCGGCATCCAGCTTCAACCCACTGCTGACGATCGCGGAGTGCGTTGCAGAACCTCTGATCGTTCACGGTCAGGCTCAGGACCCCAAGGATGCCCGAAAGCGAGTTGATGAACTCCTTGAAGCGGTGCAATTGCCGCGCGCATTCGCCGATCGCTACCCGCACGAGCTCAGTGGTGGCCAACGTCAGCGCGCAAGTCTTGCCCGCTCGCTTGCGTTGCGGCCGCGTCTTCTGATCGCCGATGAACCGACCAGTGCGCTCGACGTGTCAGTGCAGGCCAAAGTTCTTGAGCTGTTTGCCGATCTACAACGAGATCTCGGATTCGCGGCGCTGTTTATTAGTCACGATCTCGCGGTTGTTGACATGCTCTCTGACCGGATAGCTGTGCTCTACAAGGGAAAACTTGTTGAAGAGGGTGTTGGCTCTGATGTGCTGGGACACCCGCAGCATCCTTACACACAGCGTCTGCTTGCCTCGCTTCCGGTTCCCGATCCACGGGAGCAAGCTGAGCGTCGCGAAGCGCTGAGGTCGCTGACTGCCGTAGATTAATGAGGTGACTTCTACTCAGCCAACAGTGATCGCGCGCGACTTGTCGTTGCGCTACCCGTCGCGCAACCCAGAAACACGTTCGGTTGCCGTCGACGGACTGAGTTTTGAGATTGCTGCCGGTGAAGTGCTGACCGTCGTTGGCGAGAGTGGCTCCGGAAAGAGCACCCTCGCCAAGGCGGTTGCACTTCAGGCTGAGACCGGTGCCTACGGATCGCCGTTGTTTAGCGGGGGCGAGCTGAGCGTAATGGGAACCGAGCTCAGATCGGTGAGTCGACGCAAGCGAGACCATTTGAGCCTGCACGTTGGCTATCTACCTCAGGATGCTGGCAACCGTCTCAACGGCCGGCTCACGGTCGGTGAAAATATTGCCGAGCCAATCTTTGTGCGCGATCGCCGTTTCAATCAGCGTGAAGCCGCCGAGGCGGTAGCAACTCTCATCGACACGGTCCGGTTGCCGCTTGCCGTGATGAATCGCTACCCCTACGAGTTGAGTAAGGGGCAGCGTCAGCGTGTCGCAATCGCTCGGTCGATGATCCTCGAACCGCAATTGTTGATCGCCGATGACCCCACTGCAGGAATCGACGTTAACGTGCGTGCGGCCATTCTCGATCTCATAGTTGACCTTCAACGCGATCGCTCGTTTTCGGCGCTTCTTGTCACCGCCGACCTCGCTGCCGTCCGCCGCATATCGACCAACATCGCGGTGATGCATCGCGGAGTTTTTGTGGGTATTGGTGAGCTTGAGGAAGTTCTGTCTGACCCCTTGCATCCCTACGTGCAGGGGCTCGCCAATTCGCTTGTGGAGCTAAAAAGTGAACAGCACTGATCTGATCGCACATTCCCCTTCGACCTGGCTTGTGGGAGGGTTTGGGCCAGACATGGAGTGTGAGTCCGAAGGAATTTCGGTGATGCGCAGCCGCACAGATGGCTCGCTCGAGCTGTCGCATCTGGCCGCAGCAGTACCTTCGGCATCGTTTCTTGTCGTTGACGGCGATCAGGTCTTCGCAACGTTGGAGGGCTCGGGGCAGGTAGCCGCGTTTGACCGTGACGGCGAGACGCTCAGCAACACGAGCACCGCCTCATCCGGTGGGCAGTCGCCGTGCCACATTACTGTGCGGGACTCGACGCTGATCGCCGCCAACTATGGCACTGGCGCGCTCGGTGTCATTGAGCGGGCGACGGACTCAGGCGCGCTTGAAGCCCGGCACGTGCAAGAAACCACAGGCACTGGGCCACGGCCTCAGCAGGAGGGCCCACACGCTCACGCATCGCTCTTCGTCGACGACTCGACAGTCGTCACCCTCGACCTCGGCGCTGACCGCATCCGAATCTTCGATTACAGGGACTTCTCACTGCGTCAGGTGGATGAGGTGGAGCTGCCCGCAGGATTTGGCCCGCGTGACATTGTGGCTCGCCCCGGAAACCTCTTCTACGTTGTGGGAGAACACGGGCTTGGTTTTCTCGTGTTTGAGTGGCGCGATCGTGCACTTCACCAACTCTGCGCCGTCGCACTGCCGGGCGCGATCGAAGGAGATCAAGCCTCCGCAATCGCTATCTCTACGGATGGCCGCCACGCTTATGTCGGTGTGCGTCGCAGCAACCTCATCGCGGTGCTCACCATTGCCGAAGACGGCCGCAGTGTTGCGCCCCTCACCGCGGTCTCGTGCGAGGGCGATTGGCCGCGACACATTGTCATGCACGACGATGTTTTGCACGTGAGCAACCAGCTTTCGCACTCCGTCGCCAGTTTTCGCATCGATGAGAACGGCATCCCGAAGCTGATTGCCCCGCCAGCCCGGGTGCTTTCGCCGACATACCTTGCTCGAATCGCCTGATGGGTTTTGACGTGCTCAATCCTTTGCTAAAGTAGTTGCGTTGCACAGCGATCCTCGATAGCTCAATTGGCAGAGCAATCGGCTGTTAACCGGTAGGTTCTTGGTTCGAGTCCAAGTCGAGGAGCTATAACCCCCTGAATTTCCCGGAATTCANCTCAGTAACTCAAATGGCTTGCCATTGGCCAATAACGTGGCCAATAACCCTATTTTGTGGCGCGGTGAGAATAGGTGCCCTGATAAGCCACGCATAACTACGTGCTGGCAAAACTCCCACCTGGTCCAAATGTCGGCGCATAGGTACGACATGACTAACAGTGCCGATAAAATCACGACCCACTCGCCCATCCTCACGCCTGCTCAGGTCGCTGGAATGCTACAGGTGCCGGTGCGCACGCTGGAGGAATGGCGACATAAGAAGTCTGGACCCCCTTACCGCAAGGTTGGCCGTCACATCAGGTATCAGCACAGCAAGGTGATGGATTGGTTCGACAACAATGGTTAGGCCCCACAAGCCGACCGGCGAGCTTGGCGCGGTCACTTACTCCCGGCTTGCCAGCGGCCGTGTTCAGGCGCGCGCACGCATTACGCTGGACTCAGGAGAGCCCCACCGCTTATCAAAAACAGCAGACACGGAGGCTCTCGCCCTCGCCCTCGTATGCGCAGAGGCTTCGAAGCTAAGCACAGGTGCGGTGGCTGACCTCACGCCGAGCTCGACAATTGCTGAAGCGTGTGCCCTTTGGCTAATCGAGAAGCGTCGCAGCCAGACGGTGGAAGCCTCGTCAATTGAGACCTACGAAGCAACGGTGCGTACCGTCGTTCTGCCTGCTTGCGGAGCCGTTACTCTGCAAGAAATGAACGCAGGGCGTTGCGACCGAATTATTCAACGCGTGTTGGACACTCGTTCTCCATCAGCGGCGAAAAAACTGCGGGGCGTTCTCCGCCAAGTGCTCGGTCTGGCGATTAGACATGGTGCCCTCACCACCAACCCTGTACAACACGTTCAGCGGCTACCGGGAACGGTGAAGCGAGAGTCGTCATTGACGACGGAGCAGCTCATCCAAATCCGCGGACTGTTGGCGAGGTGGACCCGGCCACGTGGTCCGCGGCCGGACGCCAACAGGCTCGAAGACGGCATAGACATCATGCTCGGCACGAGTGCACGTATCGGCGAAGCCATGGCCCTGCGACGTTGCGACGTAGACATTGACTCGGATGCCCCGTCAATTCTCATCGCGTCGACGCTCACACAGACCAAGACAGATGGACTGAAACGAAAGAACTCACCTAAGCAGCCACGTCAAATCAGACGGGTGTCAATTCCTGGGTTCACGGTCGCAGCCATCCGGCGACGCCTTGATGGGGCTGGGCCGGAGGGAACCGCGTTCCTATTCGTAACGAAAAGTGGCGCGGCATACAGCGTCTCGAATTTTGAGCGATTGATTCGCAGCTTTAGAGAGGACCACCTCGATGAGTTGCAGAAGATGGGCATAGACACAGAAGAATTCACACCGCATCTTTTTCGACGCACAGCGGCAACAACAATTGAGCGCGAATACGGAATTTCTCTGGCATCACGGCTGCTCGGCCACGCCAATGAGAACATCACACGCAACTCCTACGTCGTCTCCGCCGAAGCTGTAGACCCGCGAACCGCAGGGATATTGGACGAGTTTGTTGGTAAGAGACTCTGACGGTGGCCGTCGAGCACGCGTCGCCTGACGACGATGCCCGTGCCGGGTACGTGCTTCACAACGGGGAACTAGCACGGCAGCCCGGGACCGTCTCGACGTCATTTATAGGTGTCGGGCACCCGGGCTACGCCGGTTCGGTCCAGGCTTCCACAGGGGACCGCGCCGCGCCCATTCTTCGCAATGTTGCACAAGCCCAATAGAGTCGAGGAAGCGTCGTAGATGACGGCGCGACTCCCGCGGAAAGTAGCAACCACACGCATGTCACAGCAGCAGAACAACGCCAACTTCATCTGGTCGATCGCTGACCTGCTCCGCGGACCTTATAAGCCTCATCAGTATGGGGCGATTGTGCTCCCGTTCACTATCCTGCGCCGCCTCGATGCGGTGCTGGAGTCGACGAAGCAAGCAGTGCTGGATGAGGCGGCTAAGCGCGGCGACTCATCCGCCGCATCCGTGTTCATGGCAAAGGCGTCCGGACAGAGCTTCTACAACACGTCCGCTTTCACTTTGCAATCGCTGATGGGTGACCCGGCCGGCATCAAGGCGAATCTCACGGATTATTTGCTCGGCTTCTCCGATAACGTGCGGGACATCTTTGACCGTTTTGGGTTTGCGGAGCAGATCGAGAAGCTTGACGCAGAGGATCTGCTGTTTCTGCTGACTCAGAAATTCAGTGCGGTCGATCTGCACCCGAACCGGGTGTCGAACATCGAGATGGGTCTCATGTTCGAGGAACTCATCCGCAAGTTCGCGGAGAATTCCAACGAGACCGCAGGGGAGCATTTCACCCCGCGCGAAGTGATCAGGTTGATGGTGTCGTTGCTGTTCATCGCGGATGACGAGGCACTCAGTGAGAAAGGTGTCGTGCGTTCTATCTATGACCCGACTGCGGGCACCGGTGGAATGTTGTCTGTGGCAGATGAGTACCTGTTGGAGCACAATCCTGATGCTCGCCTGGTCATGTATGGCCAGGAAATCAACGGGGAGTCTTACGCGATCTGTAAGGCAGATCTGGTGATCAAGGGTCAAGACATCAACCACATTATTCACGGTGACACCCTTACGGATGACGGCTTGATTGGGGAAACGTTCGACTACTGTCTTTCCAACCCACCGTTCGGAGTGGACTGGAATAAGCAGAAACCTGCCGTGCTTAAAGAGCATGAGCAGCAAGGCTTCAACGGCCGCTTCGGTCCAGGGCTACCTCGGGTATCGGACGGATCGTTACTGTTCCTCTTGCATCTGGTGAAGAAGCTACGGCCGAAGGCCAAGGGCGGTGGGCGTGCCGGTATCGTCCTCAACGGCTCACCCCTGTTCACCGGCGGCGCCGGGTCGGGGGAGTCAGAGATTCGCCGCTACCTGTTGGAAAACGATCTGTTGGAGGCAATCGTCGCGCTCCCCACAGACATGTTCTACAACACCGGTATCGCTACCTATGTGTGGATTATCGACAACGACAAACGCCCCGAACGCCGAGGTTCCGTGCAACTTATCGACGGCACTGGCTTCTCCCACAAGATGCGTAAATCTTTGGGCTCGAAACGCAAAGAGCTCAGCCAAGACGACATCTACACCATCGTGGGCCTCTACGGCACGTCCGAAGAATCGGATGTTTCCAAGACTTTCAAGAACCAAGATTTCGGCTACCGCACCATCACCGTCGAGCGCCCCTTGCGCCTGAACTGGGCACTCACACCAGAGCGCGTCGAAGTCGCCCTTGCAGCCAAGCCTCTGGCGAAGCTCCCGGACACGGATCGCGCCTCGCTCGTTGATGACGCCACTCGCGACCGTCTCGAATCGGCCCCTAGCTCAGACCAAGCAGGGTTCGCCATACAGGCCAGAAAGTTCCTCACGGGTGCTGGCGTTATTCTCACCGCCCCCCAACTCAAAGCATTCATCGCGGGGCTCTCCGAGCGCGACGATACTGCGGCGGTTGTGACTGACAGTAAGGGCAACCCGCAACCCGATACGGATGCCCGCGACACCGAGAACGTTCCCCTCAGCGAAGACATCCACACCTACTTCGCGCGCGAAGTTCTTCCTCACGTTCCGGATGCTTGGATCGACGAATCCAGAACTAAGACCGGCTACGAGATCCCCTTCACGCGACACTTCTATAAATATGTGCCGCCACGTTCGCTTGATGAAATTGATGCGGACCTCAAAGAACTTGTCCGCGAGATTACTGAGCTCCTGAACGAGGTCGAGGCGTGAATGAGACCGGTCGACTCAAGCACGCTGCACGGGCAGTTGACGAACGCCGTGGAAACCGAGATCTGCCGCTCATGTCAGTATCAATGAGCAGAGGTGTAGTCAGACGAAGCGAGTTGACGGATGATCTTCCCCGCGCTGAGGATCTATCCAATTACAGGGTTTGCCATAGCGACGATTTAGTTATCAATCGCATGTCCGCCTACCAAGGTGCGTTAGGTCGCGCGAAGGAAATCGGGGTAGTGAGCCCCGACTATCTTGTGCTTCGATTTCGGTCAGAAGTGGACCCGCGATACGCCGAATACCTATTCCTCTCTCAATTCATGGTTGGAGAAATGACTTCACTGTTGCGTGGGGTAGGGAGCCCCGGGCTCGGAACGGTCCGAACGCCCAGAGTCAACTGGTCTGATCTGGGGCAGCTGTCCGTTCAGTGGCCTCAATTGGATGATCAACAGCAAATTTCGAAGTTCTTGGACGTGCAAACAACAAAAATCGACGCGCTGATCAGTAAGCAGGAGCAACTGATCGAGACGCTGGCGGAGCGGCGGCAGGCCGTGATCAGCCACGCTGTCACTAAGGGGCTTGACCCGGATGCACCGATGACGGATGTCGCAGCAAAATGGGTAGAGCGTATTCCCGTGTCCTGGAACATGAAGCGTGTTTCTTGGCTTTTCGGAACAGTCGGGAGTGGAACCACGCCGACGAGTGGAAACGAACGTTACTACGGCGAAGGGACGCCTTGGGTGACGACAGGTGAGCTTCGGGAGACGACGATACTGTCCACCGCTAAATCAGTCACAGGCGAGGCGTTGAGCAATTTTTCTTCGCTCCGAGTGTACGGCCCGGGGACGCTTCTCATAGCGATGTACGGCGCAACGATCGGAAGGCTTGGGGAACTCGGGATCTCCGCCTGCACGAATCAGGCCTGCTGCGCCATGGCCGAACCGCAAGGAGTGCTCCCTCGCTTTGTCCACTATTCCCTCCTTGCAGCGAAGCCTCACATTTTGGTCTTAGCGGTTGGCGGCGGGCAGCCCAATATCAACCAGGAGGTAATCCGCGCTCTGCGGCTACCGACGCCAGGCATCACAGAGCAGCAGGAAATCGTCGACTTCTTGAACCGCGAGACTTCGCAGATCGACGGGCTGTCGGCGAAAGCGCGCGAGATGATCGTCGTGCTCAAGGAACGTAGACAAGCATTGATCAGTGCCGCGGTCACGGGGAAGATCGATGTGAGGGGACTGTCCTGATGAGTAAGCACAACGAGTATTGGTTCGAGGACGAACTCTGCGCCCACTTGAGCGCGAACGGGTGGGAGTATTCAGCTGATGACGCCGGCTATGACCCGCAGCTCGCTGTGTTCCCGGAGGATGTGCTGTGGTGGTTGCAGACCACTCAGCCGGACGCGTATGACCAGAAGTTGAAGGCATCCGACCCGCCTGCGGTTCGCGCGAAAGCGGAAGCCCAGTTACTCAAGGTGTTGGTCCAAACATTGGAGCGTCCGTTCGCGCAGGGTGGTGGCACCCTGAACGTGTTGCGGCATGGCTTCAAGGATGTGGCGACATCGTTTGACCTCTGCCAGTTCAAGCCCGCGCAGAACCTCAATCCGGCAACCCTTGAACGATATGGTCAGGTGCGGCTGCGGGTGATGCGGCAGGTTCACTACTCAACATCGAACGCGAAAAAGTCGATCGACCTGGTGTTCTTCGTCAACGGTTTGCCGGTGGCGACGATGGAGGTCAAGACTGACTTCACCCAGTCGGTCGAGGACGCCGTCATCCAATATAAAAAGGACCGCACACCGCGAGACCCCTCCACCAAGAAGACCGAACCGCTACTGGGGTTTGGCACGCGCGCGTTAGTACACTTCGCCGTCTCCAATACTGAGGTGTGGATGACTACCCGTCTCGACGGGGCGGCGACGCGCTTTCTGCCATTCAATATGGGCAACGATGGCGGTAAAGGAAATCCTGCCAACCCGAACGGGTCGCCGAGCGCTTATCTGTGGGAGCGGGTGCTGCAACGCGATGCGTGGTTGGAGATCATCGGCAAGTTCC
The DNA here is from genome assembly GCF_039527955.1 of Rhodoglobus aureus. Lineage (NCBI taxonomy): Bacteria > Bacillati > Actinomycetota > Actinomycetes > Micrococcales > Microbacteriaceae > Rhodoglobus > Rhodoglobus aureus. Next base: position 33,157 of record NZ_BAAAKW010000024.1, read on the forward strand.
TTCACGCTGCCACTGAGAAGAAGATCGATCCGGTCACTGGTGAGGTGTCGGTGACGCAGTCGCTGTTGTTCCCGCGTTACCACCAGTGGGAGTCTGTGACGCGTCTTGTGGCCGCAGCGCGGGAGGAAGGTCCGGGGCATCGCTACCTGATCCAGCACAGTGCCGGCTCAGGCAAGACCAACTCGATCGCCTGGACGGCCCACCAATTGTCTTCCCTGCACAATGGGGCTGGGGACAAGGTTTTTGACTCGGTGATTGTCGTCACTGACCGCACTGTGTTGGATGATCAGTTGCAGGATGCGATTTATCAGATCGACCACAAATCGGGTGTGGTGGTGCCGATCACTCGTGGTGGTAGCGATTCGAAATCGACCGCGTTGACGAAAGCGTTGACTGATCGTGCTCAGATCATCATCGTCACGATCCAAACTTTCCCGCACGCGCTAAAAGCAATCCGCACCTCCGGCGCCTTGGTCGGTCGCAGTTTCGCGATCATCGCCGATGAAGCCCATTCTTCCCAGACTGGTAACACGTCGGCGAAGCTGAAGCATGTGCTCTCCCCAGAGGAACTTGCCTCCGTGGAGGACGGTGGTGACATTGACATTGAGGCAGTGCTTGCGGCCGAGATGGAAGAGAAGGCTGAGACGAAGAACATCAGCTTCTTCGCCTACACCGCTACTCCCAAGGGCAAGACGTTGGAGCTGTTCGGCCGGCGCGGTGATGACGGGCTGCCGCACGCGTTTCATGTGTACACGATGCAGCAGGCGATCGAGGAGAAGTTTATCCTCGATGTGCTGAAGAATTACACGCCTTACAAGCTGGCGTTCAAGCTTGCCCACAATGGCCGAGACTACGACAGCACCAAGCCCATACCCGCGATTGCGGCGGCAGACCCGTTAGTGGACCGCACCGAGGCGTCCAAAGAGCTGATGAGGTGGGTGCGGCTACATCCACACAACATTGCCCAGAAAGTTGCGATCGTCGTGGAGCACTTCCGCGACAATGTTGCTTGGCGTCTGAACGGCCAAGCCAAAGCGATGGTTGTCACTGGCAGCCGGCTCGAAGCTGTGCGATACAAACGCGCCTTCGATGCCTACGTCGCTAAGAATGGCTACACCGGCATGGCCGCTCTGGTCGCGTTCTCAGACGAGATCGCCGACCCGGATGTCGGAGGGGGCTCTGTCACTGAGGTCACCCTGAACCCGGGGCTGCGGGGCCGAAGCCTGCCGCAAGCGTTCGCTACCGAAGAATTCCAGGTGATGCTTGTCGCCAACAAGTTCCAGACCGGCTTCGACCAGCCGCTGCTCGTAGCCATGTATGTCGACAAGAAACTTTCCGGCGTCACCGCAGTGCAGACCCTTTCGCGGCTCAATCGGATGGCGACAGGCAAGGACCAGACCTTCGTGCTGGACTTCGTGAATGAACCGGCCGAGATTCTGGAAGCATTCCAGACGTATTATCGGTCGGCAAGTTTGGCCGACAACTCTGACCCGAACCTCATCCATGCACTGCGCGCCAAACTCGACCAGGCCGTCATCTATGAAGAATCTGAGGTCGACGGGGCTGCCGCAGCGTATGTGCGAGATGAAGGCAACAACGCCTACTCGAAATGGCTGACGCCAGCACAGCAACGTTTCTCCGTGCAATACACGGACGCGCTGAAAGCTGGCGATACAACACGAGTCGAAGAGCTGGAACTGTTCCGCAGCGACGTGAACGCATTCATTCGCGCCTACGACTTCCTCGCCCAAATCGTCAACTTCCACGACGTGGGGCTAGAGAAACGCTCCATCTTCTACCGGCTTCTAGTGCCGCTGATCGGTGACCCGAACCCCGACCGCGGTGTTGACCTCGCCGGGGTAAACCTCACCCACTACAGCTTGCCCCCGGGAGAGGCCGAGAACCTCCAACTATCCGGAGATGGCGACCCGTTGTCGGGGTTCAAAGGTGCCGGTTCGGGTGCGGCGAAGGATCCGGAGCTTGTGCGGATGCAGGAAATTATCGAGATGATGAACACCCTGTTCGAAGGCGACGGCCTCACCGACAATGACATGCTCGGCTTTACGGGCTACCTCGGCGGGAAGTTCGATGAGAACAACACGCTGCGGGATCAAGCCAAAGCAAATAGCTTCGAGCAATTTATGGGAAGCCCCGACCTGGGCGCCGCATTCCAAAATGCTGTGATTGAGTCGGACACCAATTTTCAGTCAATGAGTGAGCAAGTCCTGGGCAGCAAGAACATCCAGAAGACGATTCTTGAACTACTTGCGCGGGAGTTCTACAACAAGCACGGTGGGGGAACGGCAGCGTGACTATCCCGGGAATCGAAGAAGCATACGGTGGCCCGGACGAAGAACGACCGCTCTCTGCGGTCACGACCTCCAAGTGATGCGGGGTCGTGTGGGGTGGGGGAGGGCCCCTTCGAAAAACCTTTCGGACTGACCGATGTCCCGGTTTTGTGAAGCTTTGATTGAGAGGGTGCACCCTTGTCAGGCTGGCACGCCCAGCGTGTACGCCATCGTGGAGTGAGACCGGTCGCCCCAGATTCCTCTTGGCGAACAAGGCGTGAATCGTCCTGAGGCGGAGCCTGTAGATTGAGGGCCAGCCAGCCTCCACGTGCTCGGTAGAATTTCGTGCCCATTCGCTCAACGCCCGCACAAGCGCTGTGAGCGTTTGTTTTGAGGCACCTAGCAGTGCGGAGGCAATGTGACGCATCCATCGCCTTAGAAGGGCACTGACGGCGTTAGGCGGCGAGATTGGGGCATGGTCTGTCGTCCAATCTGCGTCGAGTTGTCGGGGCGTGGGCTGTAATCGCTTTCGGTTCATCGCGTGCTTCCTCTCAGGTTGTTTTCGCCTCGCGGGGGAGTCGAGGCGCCTTCACTGAGATGGATATGCGGCGAAAACCGGAGGCTCGGAAGAATTCGCGAAACAATTTTTTGCCGAAGCCGTCACGAGTCCGGTCCGTCGAGAACGCGGGGTGGGTGCGGCCAGCGAAGGTGGCGGGAGGACGTGCTCGCGGGCGGGTGTCCTCGTTCGAGTGCTAGAACCAGTGTTCGTCGTTGGCGGCGAAGGTGAAGAGGGTGTTGCGGCGCTTCACAAGCTGGATGAGGCGAGGATCGGAGATGAAGCCATCATCGTCCACCGCGGTCAGAATCTGGCCCGCGGATGATGACGGCCCGGATTTGATCCGGTTCGCTCCGCGAAGCAGCTTCCGATTCATAATTAGTACGATGAACGGGATGAGGATTCCCTGCTCGCAAAGCCTCGCGAAAGACGCCGACAACTGGGCATCGGGGATGCGCGGATCGTCATTTTGCTGCGGGGCGATTCGGGCCAGATCGACGTCCACGGAATGGGCTTGTCCGGAGGACGTGCGGCTGCATGCGGCGCCCTCGATTCGGTGGTCGAATTCGGCATCATGGGCTGGGTGAATTTCGGGATTGCCTGCTGAGGGGTTTGGGCGCACTACGGCTCTGCGCGCGGCATCGGGGTACGGATTTTGTCTGTACCGGAGGATTTAGCGTGTACCGGATTGCTCCAGGTACAGCGCATCCCAGTGTTTATATGGGATTTTTGGCCCAAAAAGGGCCTGTACCGACGTACCGGGTTTGAACATGACCCCTATAGGGAGAAATTGTATTTATATATATGGGGAACTGGGGCTGAGATATACATACAAGGAGCCTCGTAGTGTATATATATTTCTTAAGTACATAGGTACAAGTAGTAGTAAGGGGCCCCCTTCCCAGTAGCTGACTGGGATCGGCTGTACTTTTTCAAATCCGGTACAGCCGAAGTACACCGGTACAGCTTTTGGGCAACTTCCGCGGAAATCCAGTGTTTTATTTTTGACCTCCGTTTTTGGACCCGATTCGGCACCTTCTGCTCGGAACGTCGTTGAGGTCATCTTGACGGTGTTCGAAGCTTGTCGAACTGTCGAAATCTTCCCCAACCGGTCGCTGCGACATCGAAATCTTCCCCAGATTGAGCTCCAGAAGAACGGTTTTTGGCCCTCTCGGACAGTTTCCGGGACAGGATTTCACCCACCTGGAGCACAACCGGGGTACAAAACTGGGGCCCAAAAACGTCATTTCTGGGCCCCAGACAGAACAATTCTGGACCCCAAAACACCCCCACTAGTACCCGTCCACACCCTGTCAAAGGGGAGCACTTTTTGGCCTCCTCAGCCCCCTGCCCCACACGTTGGGTATGGCACTCTGAAGTGGCCCCACCTTTGAGGCTTTTAGTCGTTTGAAGTGGCCCCACCCTCGACCCACCCGTAGCGTTCTTTTTGTCGACCAAGACG
>NZ_BAAAKW010000025.1:0-29664 GCF_039527955.1 Rhodoglobus aureus
ACAGAAAGGCTAACCCGCCGCGACCAACGGCAACCCAGAAAACCCTACCCGGGGTGGGGCCGAATCAAACGACAAACCCGGGGCCAAATCAACTTGCTATTCCCAACACCTTTTCGGGCCGTGAAACCAGCCCACATTCTGGTTCCGAAATGGCTTCGTCGAGAGCCCTTTTTGCTGCTGTCAGATGGCTTCATTGTGGCCTGACAGCGAAGGTCATTCTGTCGCCTTTTGGGGGTGCCAGAGCCCCTGTTCAGGCGAGTGTTTTGACGGTCGGTGAGGTGCTCTGAGATGGGCTGGCAGCACTGCTGTGAACCTGTTTTGCTGTCGGCTGGTAGCCCCGTGGGGGAGGGTGGTTAGCATGTGTGGTGGGTGTGCCAGGGGGCGGTGAATCTCCTGTGCTGACTCGTGCGGTGACTCGTGCGGTGACTCGCGGTAACGGCGACCACGGTGAGGATGTCACTTACGCTGTCCGTTTGATGGCTGAGGCTGGCGCTTTGCCGCTGACCCTCACTGGCGGACCTCGCCGTGTTGAACTGGCGTGGCGAGGTAATGCTCAGCCACACCGCATTCGTCACCCTGAACGCTGAGCTCGACGGAAAGTACTCCAACGAACGCAATGCTGCCGCAGGCATCCTGCGCCGTCAGAGCGGCACTGAGGCTCGCAGCCTCTCGCTGGTCATCCATGACGAAGGCACCATGTTTGAAAGCCGACTTTCGGAGTTGGGTTTCACCACCAGCCGCGACCATCTGCACACCCGCGTCCTGAAAAGCACGTCGGCTCAGAGCACTGCCAAGTGGATTATGGCTGCGGTTGAACAGATTGATGCCGGACGCCATGCCCTCGATTTCGACACCGACGGTGCTGTCATCAAGGTGGCTGACCGTGCCCGTCGCGAGCAGCTTGGCGAATCCAGTTCTGCACCCCAGTGGGCTATCGCCTTCAAGTTCGCTTCCGAGGTCAAGACCACGGTGCTGCGCGACATCCAATGGCAGTTGGGTCGCACGGGTAAGCTCACCCCGGTCGCCATCTTCGACACCACCGTACTTGCCGGTGCGAACGTTGCTCAGGCCACCCTCCACAATTTCAAATTCATTGAGGACATGGGCTTGGCCATCGGCGACGAAATCAATGTCACACGCTCCGGCGAAGTCATCCCCTACGTGTTGGGACGCACCCGCGGTCGCGACGACCTCGGCACCCCAATCGCAGCTCCAACCGAATGGGTTGCACGCGACGGTCAGACCTACGGAGTTGAACGTGACGACATCAACTTGCGTGTCATCGGCTACCTCGACCCCGTAACCGTCATCGTCTACGGCATTCAGACACTCGGCATCCTCGGCGTTTCGACATCATTGGTGACGAAGCTCGTCGATGCCGGAACTGTTTCGACGCTGCCTGACATGCTGGCTGTGACCGCGAAGGACATCATTGGTCTTGACCGTCAGGGTCAGAAGTCGGCGGACGCTGCGGTAAAGGCCATTCAGGATGGCCTTGGCGGTGCGACGGTCGGCAAATGGTTTGCCACCATCGGTCTGCACGGCATGGGCCGCACCACCGGACGTGTACTCGAAGAACGTTTCTCGACGCTCGATGCGATCGCTTCCGCCACTGAAGGTCAGGTTGCTGGCCTTGAGGGTTTTGGCACCATCACCACCCGCGATTTTCTGGACGCACGTCCACGCATTCAGGCTCTGGCCGATGAGCTGCGTGACGGTCACGGCTACGTCCCCGGTGCTGCCGCTCCGGTCGAGGTAGTCGAATCACAGTTCACTGGTTTGCAGGTCGTTGTCACCGGCACCTTCCCGACACTGAGCCGCTCTGAGGCCGAAGCTGCCGTCACTCGTCTTGGCGGTGTTGTTCGCGGGTCAGTCTCCAAATCCACTGATCTTGTGGTTGCGGGGGAGTCGGCAGGTTCGAAGCTGGTAAAAGCCGAAGCTGCGGGCATCCGCGTGATGGGTGCAGATGAGTTCGAGGGCATCGCCGTCAACGCTTGATGGGTGGAACTGCCGCCGCCGACCTCATCGGAATGATCCGCGGCGGCAGCTCAGTTGCTCTGTGGCTGCGGTTCCTGTCCCGGTGAGGTGCTGCCTGCAATGAGCTTCAGTTCGTCAATCACTGCGTCGATTTGGGCCGCCAACGGCTTGTGAATGCCTTTGATGCGCAGCGGTGCGGAGACGTTCCGTATCACTAGGTCGGCGTTCGCTTGCATGATGCGAATAGAGTGGATGATGTCCCGAACGTCGGCAACCGGGATTAGCCCGCTGTTGTCGTTTTCGTGACCGTTGTCGCGAATCCAATCTTGGAGCAACATCGCGCGGTAGCCGCCCGGCCATGAATCACGCCGATGCTGGTCTTCTTTGGCTGCCCACGGCGCATCATCGTGGATGGCGTCGCGCGCAAGGTGGATGCCCCATTCGAAATCGCGGGTTGTGGAGCGCGGAAACTTCGGATGTTGCAGCAACTCGGCGAGGCAGTCGGTGATGGTAGCCATCATCTGCCGATCGCGTGCAATGGCTGCTTTCATCGCTTCAACGATCGCTGCCGTAACCGTCGGTGTCGGATATATTGACCGGTCGGGTTCACGCAGTGCAGCAAGCACTCGCACCAGCACTTCCCGCTGCTTCGCTGTCACTCCGTAGCCGGCGTCGTCATCTTCTGGGCCGTCCGTTTGGCTGTGGCTGCGCGACGGGGGTTGTCCATATGTTTCTTCACGCGGCTTCACGACTTCATCCAGCAGCCGTGCGTCAGAGACCAGCTTTGCTGCCTCGTCAATATCTAACCGTTGTCGTCTCGCCACAATTTGTTTCCATACCGCTTCTATGCGGGTGGGATCAGACCGGCTGGATGTTTTTCTGGCTGGGTTGCGGGGAGATGCCTGAGTCGTCTCTCAACCTAGATGAGACTTTTGCGCAAATGGGACAGCGACTGAAACCCCGCAGCTCTCGTGGATTCGCGCGCCCAGTGAGGCACGAACGGTCCCAAGGCCGCTGAGAGTCCAGTGTCAAGCGGTTTGAAAACTTGCTGCCATTGTTGCCAGCGACGGCACACGCGAGAAAATTTCCGCACCCCACGGCTAAAGCCGGGGGCGTGCGCGCTACCCAAGAAAGTCAGGGCCGAGACCTGATGCACAGTATTTGGTGCGCTGGGACCGCCTTGGGTGAGTTGACGGAACGATGGTTGCTCCCCAGCGCTACGACCAGGTCCTGCGTCCGGCGCGTTCCGCGAAGGTGTCAAGCGTTTTGAGAATCTCGTCGCTTCGCCAGAACTGGCCAGCGTGGTGCTCGTTCTTCGACTTCAAAATGCCCTGTTCGGTGAGCGTGCGCAGCAATGGGTACACGTTTGGCTGTTGGATTCCGAGCTCGGCGGCCGCGGTCGTCGCATTGATCACGGGACGGCGCTGGATGACGTCCAGCAGGGCCCAGACTTTGCTGTCGCTTCTGACTTTGATCGCCGTGCGCCAGTCGGCCGTGACCGTGTCTATCTCGTCGAGCATGCGCCTCGAATTCGCGATAGCGACGAATGAGGCATCGGCGAACTGGTTGACGATGGGGTTCGGGTCACCAGCCCTGTAGGCAGTGAGTGCATCGTGGTATTCGCCTACGTGAGCTAGCAGGCCCGCAGATACGGGCACTGCGACGTTGCGGGTGACTCCGCGTTTGCGAAGCAGAGCCTGGGCATAGGCCCGCCCGGTGCGTCCGTTGCCGTCACTGAACGGGTGGATGGTCTCGAACTGTGCATGAGCTATCGCGACCTGCGTCAGCGCTGGGACGTCATGGCGGGCGCCGAACTCGGCGAGGTCGGCGATGAGCGCGGGGATGCGGTCTTCGTGTGGCGCGATGAAGGTGGCGCCAATGGGGGTGCGGGCGTTGGTGCCGATCCACACGGGTTCTGTTCGCCACTGGCCGGGCGTGTGCTGTGGCTGGTGCTCCATCAGGGCGGCGTGCATGTGGAGCATACTCTCGCCGGTTGGCTCGTCGGCGAGAGCAATTGCCGCTCGCAGTGCCGTGGTGTTCGCGGCGATCAGCATAGCGTTACGGTTGGTTGTCGCGCCGAGCTCGGCGGTCAGGATTTGCCGTGCGGACGCGGTGAGGTTCTCTATTTGTGAGGATGAGGCGGCTTCCGAACGCAGAAGCACGGGGCCGAAGTTCGCCATCCGATCGCCGAGGCCCGCATCGAACCGGCTCAGTTCGATGGTGGCAGCGTTGGACTTCTGCACCGTCTCAGGGTCGAGACCAGGCGTAAGCGACGCGATGTGTGGAGGTACGGCGGAGTTGTATTCCTGCGGCCTGGCCATCCACATCTCAGCTTCGGGCCCGAGAGAAGCCGGGGGGATTCCCGTCCATGTCTGGCTCTCGTACCCAAGCGCGGGCCATGATTCGTCCAGGGCCACTTCTGCCTCACTGTTCCGCTGGGCGGAGAACTGGCCTCCGCCGGGGCGGCCCGCTGGCTCACGCATCATTCGCTACCTCATAAACATATCGGAGTTGATTATGACTTAGCAAACTATCTCATAAACCACCGACGTTCCTTTATGACCTAACTGTGAGAACCGCCATCCGTGCACTTTTCGGAAACATTCCGACCGGCACCATCAGCTCTCAAGCTCGCTATATGGATCCGTGAAGTCGAGTTCAGCCAACGTGGTGTCGAACCCTGACCCGACGGAGAAGCTCTTGCGAGTCAATCTCCCCGGACACATACATCTCTGTGTCCAGCTGGGTAGCGGGCGTAACGGAGTGACCTTCGAGCTCAGCGCTGTGCAAAGACTGAGCGGCGTTGTCTGCTCGCTCTTCCCTGGTCAGCGAGGCCGGCGCCTCTGGTGCAATAGTCATCTGATTCATCTCCTCTTCAAAGCCTAACGCGGACAGCTGCTCTATGCGCGGCAAAACCGCCATCCGGACACTTTTTTGGAAACATTCCGACCGGCGCGGTCAGCTCTCAACCTCGACGAGGCAACTCGCAAGGATTTCTTCCCAGTTCGACGGGCTCTAGCGCAACAATGCAGCACGCCGCTCACAGAACAGCCCCGCCCCAACATCGGCAATAGAACACCACTTAGACAGATAACTGGTGCTTTATTACCGAAAGCATGGAGGTGCTTATGGCAAAACGAGACCATCCGACATCGGCGGCGAGCACTCACCGGCCCTATCCCTCACTCGGTGTGAAGAACTCATGCGTGACGTGCGTGCCGGCTATCGCTGGCGTATCTCCACCGCCGATCGCGACTTCGACGCTGTCTGTCGGCTTCATATGGTGCCCCCAGTGCTGAGAATGTCGTCAATTCGACTTCGACCGGCGTTGTTGTTGTACGGATCCGCGGCGTCGACCACGGTGCCGTCAACTCCCAAAATCATGAGAACAGCAAATAACGAATCCATGCGTGCGGTGCCGGTGCCGTTCTCGATGTTCCGAAGCGTTTGGCGGGTAATGAATGCCCGCTCGGCAACCTGCACCGCGCTCATACCGTTCACCTTCCGCCAACGTCGGATGTTGGCGCCGAACTCTCTCAGAAAACGCTTCTGCTGGGACGAATCACGCTGAACCATGGAACTCCCTTCTGATAGTCATAGGTGCCATTATCGCTGATATCGGAACCTATAGATACCATTCGACGAGGCTCATCAACAGTGCTCGCGAAATGGGCCCCGAAAAACTACACCTTCTTACAGGTATTTACGTAAACCGGCTTACAGGTTTATCTGTAAATGCTATGCGCGGCGAACCGTCACACTTTCCGCACACGTTCCGGTGATCGGGGAGGGAAGCGCGCGAACAGCAGGCCGAGACCCAGGAACCCACTGCCGATAAGCAGCAGCGGCGTCAGAGGTTCCAGCACATCAATGCGCTCGACAAAGGTCACAGTGGGGTCACCCGGGTCGAAGCGCACAGTGACCACAGTCCCTGCGGAGATTCCGGACGGCCCAGAAACCTGTCCCCGCTTCTCAACAACAGTAAATTCATCTCCCACACCGAATCCCACGGACACCCACCCGTCGTCTACGGACAGGACGGTCCCTACTGCGATGTCACCGTTGTTGCGCACAGGGCTCTGAAGCTGCTGGCCGATGACAGCGCCGATGAGTAGCGCCATTCCGGTGAGTATCAGTACTCCCGCGGCCACCAGCCCGGTACGCCGCTGCATCCGGGGTGGCGGTGTGTAGGAGATTGCACTCCCATCCCAGGGGTTTCCCGAGGTCATATCTAAATCACCTTCTTCATGCGTTGATGTTCTGTGAGCTGGTCAACCGGGCCTAAAATCCGAGACTCACCAGTGAAACTGGCAGGCCCCGGCTTTTAGGCCGGGGTGGTTGATGCCCGGCCGAGCATTTCGTTCATGCCGATGATTGTCCGGTTTGATGCGGCTGCGACTTCTGCTTTGTTTGTCGATGCGAAGTCGAGCTTGGATTTCATTTCTATCCGGTCGTTGGAATATTTGTAAGCCATCTCGGTCGAAATCATGTCGCGAGCCCACAACATCGCCAGCTCATCTTCGAAGGTGTACATCCCCTCACGCAGCTTCAACGCCTGAGTCAATGACGAAAATGACATGTCGCGAATCTTTGACGAAATGGAGGTGGTGTTCAGCAGCAGCTCCCGTGCGGGTGCCAGCCGGCCATTTGTGGTGGGGACAAGACGTTGCACAACAACTGCGGTGAGTGCCTGGGATAGGGCGGTCGCAATTTGGTTCTGTTCTGTGCCGGGAAACTGACTGATGAGGCCGGAGATTGCTTCGGCTGCTGACGAGGCATGGGAAGTGGCGAACACCAGATGGCCTTTGTTGGCGGCTTCGATAGCGACCCGCACCGTTTCGAGGTCGAGGAGCTCACCAACAAGGATTACGTCGGGGCGGCTGCACAAGCGAAATACGTATCGGAATCGCCGAAGCTGACGTTCCGCCCACCAAACTAAGAATCCCCTAGCGGTCGGTGGCCCTCCCAAGAGACTTGGAATGCTAGACCGACGGCCGGTGATTGAGGCTATTGTGGTCTAATGTTGAGGAACTTTCTATACCTAAACGAATCGACTCTTAACGGGTACCTAAGTGCTTTGGAAGATGGTCTTCGTAGCGTCGGGGAACATCGAACAACACAGTCCAAGTCGCTCTTAGGTAAAGCTGGCTTAGGGGGTTTCGGCACTCAGGGCGAGACGGAATCCGACACTGAACTGTCGCATTCGTACTCTGACACCAGTGAAGCGCGCTTCGAGCGGTTCATCTCGTTGTGTGCAGCCAACCCCGAACGCTCCGGATGGGTTGATATTATCAACAGCGACGATGATTTCGCCGCAGCATCACCTGGAACGATTCTAGAATTCGATTGTGAAATCTTCGTTCCGCCCATGATTCGATCTCTCACTTCTTCGGGAGGGATCGGCGAAGCAATGGCGATGATGAAGTCCTTGTCTCCGCTGATGACGGCTGTGCAGCCGAGTGCGCAGCGTCTCCCACCTGACGAGCAAATTCAGGCGTTGACCGCGATGTCTTCGGTTATGGGGGATGATTTGGCGATAGTCGGCGAGAGAGACGACACCGATTGGCGGGTCGCGGGCCGTCTCATTGCAGCTAGTATCCGAGACAGTGAGCTCGACGGCGTAGCCAGAGTGGTTGGCAAGGTATCGGCCGCTGTACGCGCAGGAGAACACAAGTCGCTGCTCGCTCTCCCAGGAATGAACTTGATGACCCGCGAGCAACGACGCGCGCAAGCGAAGTTGGGTCCCAAGCCGGGCGAGGAAGCAAACTGGCTAAGCGGCCCCGCCGTGATGCTGGATGTCCTTGCGGTCTACAGGTAGATTATGCGGCGGCAGTCTGCGATTTTTCGAGACACGGCAGTCGAGTCCCTGACGCTATCGATCGAGCTCTTCAACCGACCCTCGACGGTAGCGCGAGAACATGCAGTCATCATGATGCTCGCGCATTCTTTTGAGATGCTCTTGAAGGCAGCAATATTCGAGAAGAACGGCACGGTACGAGACACCGGCGATGAACTTTCTTACAGCTTAAAAAGATGTGTCGATATAGCCGTGAATGAGCTCAAACTTGTAACCCAAGACGATCGAACGCTCCTTGCCGCGATCAAGCAGGACCGGGACTGCGCCACGCACGACACAATCAGGATGAGCGAGGACATGCTCTGGCTGCATATGAGAGGCGGCATCACCATCTTCAATAGGGTGTTGGAACAGGCATTCGACCAATCGCTTGACCAGCTCCTTCCCAATCGCGTGATTCCAGTGAGCGCGAGCCCACCGCAGAATTTCGGGTTCTTGGCTGATTCGGAGCTCAAAGCAGTGCTCTTGCTGTTGGCACCTAAAACTCGAAAAACTGCGGAGGCGAGAGCGCGACTACGGCCACTTCTCAGTTTGGATGGAGCGTCTACTGGGCGGCTAGACCAACCGACTGAAGCTGAAGTTAATCGCGCGGAGAAAGCATTGAGGGCAGGCACCGCGTGGGAATCCGTCTTACCGGGCCTAGCGACGCTTCAGATCGCCCCAGTCGAGCCCGGGACCAATATTCAGGAGCTTGCGCTGCGAATGGTTCGCGAGGCCGAGGGACTCCCAGTCCGACGAGCTGCTGTAGGCGAGTCAGCACTTGTCTATCGAGATTCCAATCCTTTCGACGATTTCGGATTAGCGCTGAGTCGCTTTGGGAGCAAGTTAGGCCTCACACAATTTGAAGGCTACGCCTTGATCTATCATCTGAAACTGAAGCAGGATGATCGAGCGTACTTCATTCGACGAACCTTGAAGGGCGCAGTAAAGTTCCAAGGGCTTAGTGCCCGCGCTCTCGAACTCGCAAAAAAGGAAATGGCAAAACCCGACTTTGATCTCGACGCTTTGAAGCGCTTGTATTCTCAGCGAGACAAGCCATAGCCGTCTAGTCCATGGTCTGCTGCACCGGTAGGTGACAAACATCCGAGTGGCCGAAGTGAGGGGGATGTGACATCTATAGCTTGTGACCGGTGGGGCCGAGCTCACATGGCGACGCTCGCAACCCAAACTTCGGTTTGACCTATCTGCGTCAGTGCCCTCGCAGGTGGATTGCTTAGGGGTCAGTTGCCTTCTGCTAGACGGCCAGTGCATTCGAATCCCCTCTGAATGAACGAACATAAGAATGGACGGCATGCTGGAGCTGCGTGCGGGCTTCGAAAATGCTGTCGGCACGGTTCTGCTGTTGTTCAATCGAAGCTGTTGGGGCAAGTTTCGAAAGACGAATGACGCGGTTGAGTTCCTTCTGCGCTTGCTCGATCTCCGGGGTGTGAAATCTGCGGCGGGCACCGTTCGGCCAAACCAGCTCTGAGCTGCGCTTTCCGATGCGAATTACAGGATTACCTTCGAGGGGTGCGGTTTCCAACGTCATTCGTGTGTCTCCTATTCAATATGTCGGTGCCGACATTTTCCGCACCGTCTCACCTGTGCGCGGCAACTCACTCCCCACGAGCGGCGCACCGCCTTTGGTGCCGCGCACAGCCCATTGCATGCATCCAAATAAAGGCCGATACGGGCCAATTAGAAGAGCTGTGATGAACAAGGACGCCGTACTCCTCACGGCAACCATTCGAGAGCGCTGCGCCATTGACGACAGTGAGGATCCGTGTTGGCTCTGGATGGGCGCCCGCGTACCGGCCGGGTATGGGTTTGTGGGTAGGGGCGCCTCTCGGCACTTCGCGCACCGACTGCATTTTTGGGCTTCCCGGTCCTTTGCAGGCGAACTCTCAGATTTAGGGAGTATTCATCATCTCTGCGGCCAACGTGCCTGTGTTAACCTCAAGCATCTCGCTCCAGTGTCTGCGTTCATGAACACCATCGAGGCGGGTGCTCGTGGAGTACTGCTCGATAGAGTGAAGGTACTTCGAGACGCGCTTCGAACTGCTGACCCCTACAATCCCCTTCTGCGTGACGGTTGGGCAGTGTCGAGCTCGACCATGAGGCCGAAATACAACTCTCCCGCCACAAATCTCAGCGATACCGAACGGCTTCGTCTCGCTGCAAAGCGGGAAGCCCGGCGTGCGGCCGCTGAAGCTCACCGCGAATTTCGGTTCAGTCAGGTTATGGCGGTGCGAGCACTAAAAGCGTCAGGCACTTCCACTCCCGACGCTCTTAAGCGGGTTGGGGTGAGCCGATCAGGCTACTGCGATTGGGGGATCAAGCTTGAAGCTGCGCTGAGGGCAGAGGAGTTGTGAATCATCTGACGGCTGCGGCACCGTTGCCAACTGTTCGAGAGCTCCCTTGGAGGAACGTCTACGCACCCAAAACCGTATCGCGGTCCGCGAGCGGATTGAAGTGTGCGATCGATAAAGGTTGCCGCTCTCGCGGCACGAAAGAGTGAAAACCCATAGTTATCTGACTTCTTCCGGGTTTTATGAGATACCTAGGCTGTGAAGAACTTGACCGCAGGTTAGAGACAACCACGTCGTTGCATCTCAAGGGAGAGGTTCTAGCATCGGGTCGTTATTCGGTTCCCTAGAATGCCAACAGCACCCCGAGGTCTGCGCACTCAGATACCACCGACTGGCTCACCGCCCACATACCAGGTGGCAAGGACTCAGCCCCTGCCGCGAGCTTGAAAGCGTTCAGGCTATTCGTCACGTCCGTGCCGAGAGCCGTCGTTGAGTTGAGCCCGGCTTCTTCAATCAACGAAATTGCTCGATCTACTTTCTCCCAGTCCTCAGCAATAACGGCACCGCTGAGTGCTACTAATCCCGTTGCAACTTCCTTGCAGGTTGCAACGTCCGCGGAAGATGGGGCGCATCCAGCGAGAGCGGATGCGAATAGTAGAGAGGTGACCATCAAAACTCTTCGTTTCATTCACTAAGTATGGAGTTGGACTCCATGGGCGTGCAACGGCCCCTCACACGCATGTTAATCAACTCTCTCCTGCTGAAGAGTTCGTGGACCAGTACAGTACGACAATCGCAGAATCACTGATCGCTCTACGGCTCGCCGAATACTGTGACTTTTTTGTACCTGTCTTTCCCTTTGGACTGCGGAGCTTTCGGGATACAACCGCAATATGCTTCGAATCGAACAGCTCCGGCACGTCCTCGACGAGCTCCTCAGCGCGAGCAGCAACCGTCTGCGCCAGATGCAACGCCGACTGTTCCACACCCGTAGCATCCGGGGCGATAAGCCAATGGGAAAGCCCGTCATCATCACGCCGGGTCAGCAACACAGATCCGTCCGGTGCTGAGGCCGCAAAAGTGGCCGCCCGCTGATTCGTAGTCGTCGCATTGGGTTCGATCGTCCCCGTACGAGACAGACGCCACACCCGCGGCATCAGCAGGAGTTTGCTCACAACGAAACGACCTTCCATGTCAGAACGAAACGCAGACCGCGCCTCAACACAAGAACATGCGGCGAAACCGGCGACCAAAAACGAACCGGCCCACAAACTCAGCTGCGCAAAACCCCCAAGCCGTCGCCCGCCGCCGCCCAGTTCTCCCTCCGTATAACCAAGGCTTCGCCCATTTTGGTCAATAAACTGCGGGACATCGTTACGTCGATGTATCTCTGTGGAGGCTGCTTCGCATCCTCGTTCCGTTGTCGCTCCGGGTTCGCTGCGCTCACTCGTCGTCTCCGTTGCGGAACTGGCACTGTGTGCGCTCACGTTGTTCGCCTGCCGGTCCGGTTGGTCCCTCATCGGAACTCAACCGGTCTGGTCACCTCCACTGCCGGCCTTGAGGTCTGCTGCTTCGCCACTGGCTTCACCGGTCTGGTAACCCCTGATGAACTCGCGGAGGGCAACACAATTTTGGTCTTCGTGACGTTGACGGGCCGATGACGTTTCGTTGCGATGCAGACCAACATGATTGACACCGAAGGTCGCCCCCGGCAAGGGAAACCCGTTCACGGAACGTGACGGAAACAGGAAGGCATCTGAGCGATGCGTAACGGCAACAGCGGGAGTCCACAAAAATGGATGACCGTCCATTCAAATGAACACAGACCGGTGAGGTGGAACAAACCGATGCGAACCGAACCACACCCCGTTGCGGATGCGAAGCATGGCGAGCGCAGCGAGCCCCAGGCAGACAACACGTTGCATCACGGACCACGGAAAGATGCACATGCGAAGCATGGCGAGCGCAGCGAGCCCTCAGCAAACAACACGACACGGACAGAACAACACGAAGATGCACATGCGAAGCATGGGCGAGCGCAGCGAGCCCACCACAAGTCGCAACCTTTCGCACAACTTCGACGCCCCCATGAACCTGAACGGTTCATGCTGACATCTCGTTGCACGACAGCTCGCTCCCCGAAACAGTTGCGCAGCAACCAGCAGGCATTCAGTTGCACACAGAAGGTCATCACGGAGTCACGCGAGGCGCGAAGCGCCGAGCTCATAACATGGGTCGGCCCCACCGCACAGTCAATGCCCGGCCCCCGCAGACGGCTACCGCCGCGAGTCCAACCATNGTCGGCTATCGCCGCCGGGGTTTTGCACGGGGGTCTGCACGAGCGCATGCGGTGTTGCGGATTGCTAGAAGAGGGTTACGTCGGATGAGTTTCCGCGGGCTCGGCGGGTGCGTCCCACCGCTCGGGTTGAGGCAGGTCGTTGTGGTCTGGTGTGGATTTCGTCAGTGGGGTTGACGGTGATTTCCAAACTCATTGCCGCAGCTTCCTGCACCAACTGTTCCAGTGTTTGCAGGGCGGTGGTTGATTCCCAACCCACCGTTTCGGTGCTGCCCCATTGAGGCATCTGCGCTGGGGTGTATGCGGCAGGTGCATCAAGGTCGTTGCGCCACCAGGAGATGACGTTCTGCTCCAGTGTGTAAGCGTCATCTCCGGTCGGGACGTTGATGGTGAATTTGAGACGCCACCCCCGAGATGTGTGTTCGGTGATGCGGTAGCTGCCGGGTTTGGTGATACCGACTTTGAGGGCATGGTGGTCGGCGACAAGGTAGACGATGGATGGCCCGTCATAATCGAAGGTGCTGTTGCAGTACCGACAGATCCCCAGGCCCTTCTGGGCGTTGCTGAGCAGCGGGCGCACTTCTTTGCCGCATGTGTGAAGGCACAGCCACGGTGTCATCGAGTTGTTGTAGGGCTCCAGCGGTTCAAGTCCTTGTTTGCGCATGATGTTGCGTGCCTGTTCTTCGGGCATACGGAAGCGATCGGCGAGGGCACGTCTTCCGCAGTGGTCACAGCCGCCCTGCCCACGTTTGATGTTGGTGTAGCTCGGTGAGGCCTCCCGGCCGCAGATAGTGTGGATACAAAGCCAGGGGTGGTCTACTCCGGGGAACGGGGCGATCGGTTCGAGCCCGGCAGCGACCATCATCGCTTGGGCGGCATCGTCGTCGAGCATCATCTTTCGATGCGCTTCCTGCTGACCGCAATGGTTGCAGGGGCCTTGGCCGGCAGCGAGGTTGCCAAGCCTCGGTGAGACTTCACGGCCGCAGGGGTTATGTCGAGCGCGCCACGGTCGTGACGATCCGCTAGGCCACGGCTCCAACGGGGTGAGGTCAACTGACAGCATAAAGTGATTCGCAGTCTCAGCCGTCCACACACGATGACCTTCAGCTTTGCGCCAGCAGGTTTCGCAGCCATACTGATTGCGTTTCGCTGCCTGCCTGACAGCGTTCAGGCTGGTTTTACGTTCGGTGCCGCATGGCGTGTGGCGGGCCAGCCATCGCACTTCCGTCCCCGGATAGTCAGCAAGTGGTTCCCAGCCAGCAGCCTTCATCTCGGCGATTGCAGTAACGGCACGCCCCGCACGACGCTCAGCACCGCGTGCAAAACCGGCACAGTGTCTGCAGATTCCGCGGCCGTCACGAACGTTCGACAGTCGCGGAAAAATCTCTTTCCCGCATGCGATGTGGATGGCTTTCCATGGGACGTTCTTACGTCCCGGGTATGGTTCTTGAGGTTCTCCTCCGGCGGCCCGAAGCAGCTCCTCCGCCTGCATAGCGCTGATTTGCGGCATCGGGCCCTTTCCGTCACGAAGATTACCCGAGGCAGGCGACATTCGATTTGTGTGGCTTAGGGGAGGCATCACCCGCGAAGTCGCTGGTCGAGACCAACAGGAGTGGACGGTGGGGGAATGCGGGCACAGTCGAGGCAGGAGACCTTGCGCGCGATTACCGGCGTCACTATGTCGATTGGTGGCTCGGTGTCATCGACGAGACGACGTAGATTTACCGCGGCCGCAGCGTGCGATCGCTCTGTACGATCGGACACTCGCTTCTTCAAGCGACTACGAGATGGAACTGAATATGCAATCTATGACCAGAACCCGATGCCAATAGAGTCCTAGGCGCGGGGCAGCTTTAAAAGGTCTATCTAAGAACTCGACGACGCAGCCCTCGAATTGACGCCTCGATCTGAGGCGCTCGGATGGCCTCCATCGAGCGGACATCCACATCGAGCTTTATTATGGGCGTCCATGACTCGACGCCAGGAGCAAATAATGGACGGCATAAGGCGGGCTTTCAGAAGTGAGGGAGCAGACCGCTGGCATGAGTGGTGGCTGTGTTGTGTCATTTAGACGCAGTTGCTCGTCCGGACGTAGCTGGGATCGCTACCAAGTAGGTTCAAAGCAAGGTCAGGCCGAGAGACCGCAAACGTCGGCTGCTCGTTGAAGTGGCGGACACGAACATGACCCTAGGAATCGGAAGCGGCCATTCGCTGACAATACCCGAAGCGGTCCTGCCTCTAAACGTCGGGGAAGCGAGCATCGGCTAGAAACAGTTGACCTTGGTGATCCGGAATCCATCGCCCGACCCCGAGAAGTCCTCCAAGTGCGCGTTAACTTGACCCTCAACCGGAACCGCGGCTGCGAGGTGATTAGCTAGTCCAATGTCGACGCCATTCCGTGTAACGGCCGCTTCCACGTAAAGCGAATTGGGGCATCCAGACATCGCCAGAAGGACGACGTAGGCGCAGTCCCAGTACCCACAGGTGTAGTTCGATTGGTCCGCGAACATGTAGTAAACATCGTTGCCGGCAGGAGTGAGTCCCGCCTCTGCGAATTTAGCGTCTCTCTTGGCGAGTTCCGCCGCTTCAGCTTCAATGCGAGCCGCTTCAGCTTTCGCTTCTGCCTCGGCACGTTCCTCGGCAAGCGCCGCGGCGCGTTCAAGTCTTATTGCAGCATCTTTGGAATCCACAGCGATCTCATAATCTGAAGATGCAGCTGCCGAAAAGTCCTGAGACCAGATCAGGAAACTGGTCCCCGCCACTGCAAAAATAAGAACCAACGCAAGTCCGGCGGCTGACAATCGCAGAGGCCATCGTGCTGGAGCACTAGTTTTCATCGCTTCACAACCAGATCCGCGGTGTCAGCTTGAGTGTTCAGCCCCGTCAACAGATTCACGATTCCAAGTCCTCCAGCGACCAGTCCGCAAACCACCAGAACCCCGCCTACGACAAGTACGAGCGACCTGCGGACTAGGCGCCGTGGGCGATTAGCGGCTCCGGCCCTGATTCCGTTTGCTTCGTCATCGAGTCGTGCTTCGTCTCGTTCAGATCCGATCCATCCGTCGCGTGGAGGTCGCGCATTGAACTCCCGGACGTAAGCAATTTCGTAGTCGCTGAGGGACCACGCCCAGCCATCTTCTGGTTCGGGGTTTTGCCCACGCTGGACTAGGGCAGGAATAGCGATACTCACATCAGTATTCTCGCAAGTTTCGGTTCTGAGCGAAAATCCGCTTTCAACACTCATTGGTGAGATTGCGAACCGAAGTCAGCGACGTGATCTTAGAAGTGGTCACGATACGTCTGCAAGCCGCCCACGCCTTTGGGGAATTGGTTTATGACGATCAGCACCCTAGCAAGCAAACTCGGGCGGTGTTTCGGGCTCTGCCGGTCGACCACAGCATTGGGAGGCCCACCTCGCGGTCGGCGATGGCACATTCTCGCTCTGCGCGTGCCTCGAATCGGGTGAGTATTGAGCGCGGGAAATGCGCGCGGAATCGTAGGCAGCCCCGGTCTGGCCGCACTCCGACGGATTGCGAACGGGGATTGTTGGCGACAGCTCGATCAGCTCTGAATTTTGATGCGTGCGATCCTCGTCCTAAACACGCCATTGCTCCGACATGATGGGGAGTATGGAACAACACAACTTCCGATTCGACGGCCTGCGTCCCGATACGGAGGCGCTATTCCGTGCTGGAGAACAGCCGCATATCGAGTTCAAGAGTCAAATGATTCAAAAGGAGCTTGCGAAGCAAGTCGCAGCCGGCGCGAACTATGTCGCATTTTTGCCGTCGGCCAAAGTGCATACGATTCTCTTCGGTGTTGCAGAGAAGGACGACGAGTCCACCGGAGTCACAGCGGGGGAAATCATTGGTTTGTTTTCTGATACCGGCGCACCCGCGAGGCTAGACGACCTCCAGCTTCAGATCGAGCAATCCATCCTCGGAAAGATTCAGCCCAAGCCGGACATCGTGTTGTACCAAGAGAACACTTCAAGTCTGCCTATTCTGGTACTCGAAATTCGGCCGACGACGCCACCGCATATCGTTGACGACCGTTGGGTTATCCGAGGGACCATGGGCGTGCGCGCGATGACCCAAAGCGAAGCGCTCAAGATTTTCAAGCTTCAACGTCTCTCAGCGTGGATTGATGAGTTCGAGGAGAGCGATCCGCTAAGACGTGCGCTCGCGGAGATCCGCAACTCAATTGAAGACTTTCGTTTCGAACAGTTTGCTTCAGAGCAACAGGACCGTGCTGGTCTGTCGGACGAGTTCGAAAGTCGCCTCAGCGCGAAATTGCTGCCTATTGAGCGCATGCTGGCTGAGGCAATCCAAGAGAGCGGTAGCGTGGCGGAAGTGGTCGCTGATGTGAGACAGATTGTCGAAGGGATCGCCGACCGCCCCCTCGAATTCACTGCCGAACAGGCGTGGTTTGAGACACTGAAAGGTCGGCAATTAAGGCTAAACACGATCAATCGTTTCGCGACACTCCTCGGAGCTGAACGCGTTGGTCTGTTGGACGAGCTCTTCGTCGAGTTCTTGGGAGCGACCGCCGAGTACTCCGAGTTTGCCGAGAATTCGGCTGAGATAGCTGCTTACCGGAGAATTTCGCGGATCGACGACGAGCTCTCCATTGAGCTCGCGGCCGCATCTGATCTCGTTGTCGCCGCGCTTTGGCGGCGCAACGGAGTGCCACCGTTTTTCGGGCTCGACTGGCTCGCAGATGTGCGCCGCACCGAGGACATCCTTGTGCGTAGAAGCGCTCAGGTCTCGGCTCAGGTGGAGAAAAAGCTAGCTGCGAATGAAAGCAGTGATGTCTTGGCCGAGAGGGGAATACTGAATCTTCCGGGTGTGTCGGTGGAGTCGATGATCGAGGAGCTGGGGGGTGTACTGAGTCTGAACAAAGCCCTGTTAAATGTGCGCACGCCCAGAGGCGTCTATTGGCTAGCAATACCTAAGTCGAATTCCGTGTGGCCAATCGGATTTTTCCCAGCAGCTATCTCGGACGATGTTGCTTTGGAGGAGCCTTCCGTTATCAGTACGCGCATTTTGATGATCGTTGAACGATGCGGAGGCGCGAGCTGGCGAGTCGAAGGGCCTGGCGCAGCTATTCCAACGTCTTAGCTCCTTGGACCTAGCGTGTCCGCGAACGTAGTTGATCGTCGAGCCACCACCTCGACGCGCGCAAGTTCGCGAAGCGTCGCGGAAAGTTGAGCGCAATCGCGCTAAATTCAACGGATCACCATGAACTTTGTGCCGTGGCACATCGAGTCACGGTGATCCTCGAAGACTCATCGAAGCGCGATTAATCGGAAGTCGCACCTGTCGACTATGGGCTGATAGCTGTGGCAGTGAGCGTATCAATCCGCGAATCAGGTGAGGTGTTTCACCTGTCGGTTGAGGACGGTTGCCGCTGAAGCGCCGACGCTGGTCGACGCGAAATTCAGGGGTGATGCCGCATGAGAAAATCCCTAAGTAGCGATTTCACCAAACCGGCACAGCCCGCTCACTCTTCCCGTGGCAGCAGCGCTCCTGCGAACAACGAAAGCGCTGACCCGCGCCCGCGCGACAGCGAGCCGGGCAAGCGTCCGGCTGGCGGACACCAGGTCATGCCTCCGGCTGGCGGACACCAGGTCATGCCTCCGCGAAGGGGGCCTAAGGGGCCTAACAACTCAAAGCGAAATTGTGATGACGGCAATAGAGAGGTAAAACTGCCTACAAAATTGGGGCGAGTGCACTGAGTGACCCGGCAACACTCCTATATCGCGGCCGCATTTAGAGGAGGTCTCTGTATGAGCCTTTCCTCCTGTCCGGACGAGATGGTGTCCGCACTACGATTCTTCGGTCTCATCTCCGTGCGTGCCTATTCGCGAGGGGCCAAATCGTTTGTCTGAAGCATTCCGGAGCCATGACAGTATCGAGAGTTGTGCAGGTGTGGCGAGAGCGATGATTGTTGCTGGTTTCGATTTTGATTCCCCAAACGCTGGCCAATAGTGACGCTATTGGCCAGTGAAGAACCGGCCCAGTAAGAGTTTGAACGTGGCCGTACCCAATAAAACATTGGCATTCAGTAGTGTTTTCGCGCCCCAGCTTGACCGGTTCGCTTATGGGCAGTTGGTTCCGAAGAACTCACGCGCCCGGCAAATCCAAGGACTTGAGACCAGAGCGCCAGCGGTCCCACAGCCGACTGCTAGGCTCGCGGTACTTCACCGACTAATCGGAGGTATGCCTTGGGCAACTTGGACGAATACACCAGTCTTTCGAGCATGGCCAAGAGCGAAGGGGGTCCCGACGCCTTGATCGAAAAGCTCTTGAGTGAGGGATATGGTGACGGATTTAGCAAGGGTGCGATCGTGGCCGGTGTTGTCACCGCGGCGGCAGCCAGCGCAGTGTTTGCCGGGTACTTGCTCGCGGACAAGTTCAAGTCCTCGAACGCGAAGAGAATCGAAAAATCGGACGAGCTCAAGGCTGCGGCGGCGGACGCGATTGCGAAGGCCGAGGCGCGTGGTTGGTACACGGTCCGCGAGATGTGCGAGATGACTGGAGGACTCGTGCTGGCGATAGGCGACAGGTTTAGGGCGCTCACGCGTGACGGGGACGTGATCATGATTGAGGTCGACGAACGCAACGACAACCCCTTTTTCGTATCTGGCTCGGAGCTTCAACGAATTTCCGATTTCAAGCTCGACGATATAAGCGACCTGTGATCGGCTCGACGTCGTAACAGCCGAGTCAGCAGGGAAAAGACACCGACGTCAGGCTTCGGGGCGAGTGCTTTTTTGCAGAGTACGCGTCGTTTCGTAGGCGCGTAGCAGCCAATGATCCCTGCGATCTTCCTGATGGTGGGTCAGGCTTCGTATATACGGGCAGCTTTCAAATTCTGTGTGGTGTTGGGTGCCCGCTGGCAAACCTTTGTTTAGTCGTCGAATGCAGCGTCGAGCTGTTCCTCGTCAAACGAAAGGTCTTCTGCAATGACGGGAGAATCAGAACTAAAGAACATGTCATCGTTAGCGAGGTTCGTAGAGAGCCTCATCCTGATGCGCTTCGCGAGTGCATCGCGTCGTGCATTGAAGAACTTCGCGAAGTCATCGACTGTGTGCGGAAGCGTTGGGAGTTCATTCCTGGCCATGTACTCGGAATGGGAGTCTGGCGTCGGGTAGGTGCGCGTAGCCCACTCGTCGGGCGGGGTGGCCGACTTGATGATGTTGTCAGGTCCAGATAGTAATTGCAGGTTGGGGAGCAGATCTTGAAGCGACTGTGCCTTCTCGATTCGAACCGTATCCAATCCTTGTTCCCTGAGCGTCTTTGTTTCCAGTAGAGATCTTGGGAAGACGTGATCGACGTGAAAAGTGTTGCGGGTGTCAACGTGGTCAAAGATCATGGCCAAGACGGCAAAGGTTCGCGCACCTCCGTACCGCAGGGCCAATACGTCATCGACAAGTTCTGTCGTAACTGCCAGTGACTTGCCTCGTGTCGCCATAGCGCGCTCGATCTCGGCCACCGGGAAGCCTTCTGCACCGTGAATCTTCAAAACATCGCGGAGATCGCGAAGCAAAGTATCCAACCCAGAGCCCCAAATTCCGCGTGCGATGAGTGAGCGCAAGACCCACGAGCGCAGGAGCGCACGATCCTCGGCATCCGCCGGACGTTCACGGTACGTGTCATTCAGATTCCTTCGATGAACGTAGTAAGCGACCGGTATGATCACGCTCTTTGCGGACAAGGTCGCGTCTGCAAGCCCAAAATCGCTGAGCAGCCCAGCCGCGACTTTCAAGGAGTCGCTGATGCTGTCCCAACTCTCATCAAGCTTCGTCATGTTCTCAGCGGTGAAATTCTTCACCTTGAATGCGATGTCGTTTACGCCCGCCAGCATGAGGCCGGATTTCAACACGACGTCCTGAGAAAACTTGAACCCCTGGCCTGTGTTATTCAACGCATCGACTAATCCGTGAATGGCATCACGAGCGTCCCGGTCCTTCCACTGTGCCGTAGCAATTGACAGGAGCAAATCGCTATACGAGAGCACCGTGCCGCCCGAGTTGACGCGTATAAAGATATCGAGAACTCGCTCGACGTCTTGCTGCGATTCCTCGTAGAAGTGGAGACTCGGGTTCGAGTGCACGGCTTGGTGGAGCTGACCGAGCATATCCAACGCTATCGACTGATTGCCGAGACCGGCTTGTTGAAGTGCGGACATAAGCTGGAATGGGGTTTCTGCGTCGAATACTTTTGCGACTGAAAACCAATGCTTGTTATCGCCATCAACATCAGCCACTTGTTGCTCAGTGAGTAGCTTGAAGTCGTACATCAAACCGGCTTCATTCTCCTCCGCCTGACCCAAAACGTTCAGATAAAGCCGGCGGACTGGGTAAGCGTTTGGGTTGTTGGTCCAGCCACCGTGGGACTTCACCGCGTAAGACCCGCGTAGCCCGATGTTCAACGAAGTCAGCCGCTGTTGGCCATCCAGCATCGCGGTGACGTGCTTGTTGGAAAGATCGAGATCCGGGTTATGGCGATTGCTGAGCTGGTTGTAGTCCTTCATGAACCCGTAAAACTTGAACTTTTGAACAGTCTCCGGCTCAATCTTCCAGGCTAGAAAGCTGCCTATTGGATAGCCACGCATCACGGAATCGAAGAGACCGAGCACCTGAGATGGTTTCCAAACGTACTCGCGTTGGATCGCCGGAAGCACGAGGGCGCTTTCCTGGATCTCGCGGAGTGCGGCGGCAATAGTTTTCGGTGGCAAGTGGCCCATTCAAGGAGGCTATCGCACACGTTAGGCTCCTTCCCGGTCATGCTCGATATTTGCATCTGAAATCCGCTCTGCGGCTCACTGTCCCGATAGAGCATTCCGCTTAGGTCATACGGTTGGGTCCCGTGACGTAAGAGCTGATATCTCCACCGGCTGGGATGGGCCAGCAGTTCAACGGCGGAGTTGACGTGCGACTGTTGCAAAACGAAAGAGGTAAGGACATGCCGACAGACGACTTCGCCAACGCTGAAAGCCTTGGCCTCGGGCCTATTCTCTGCGTCGTGCGCGAGGGTTTGAGCCCGGTTTGGTCGGGCTGCAAGGCTTGAGGATTCAGGGCCACGAGGGCCGATCGTCAACCTCGTTAGGGTTTCGTTTCATAGAGTTCTGCCCCTTTGTCGGTGCTCGTTGCTAATTTCCCAGTCATGAGCGATGAATTTACGATCGACCCCAACTTTGATTCGCGTGATGACGCTGGCAACGGAGATCCTGACGCGACGAGCAGGATCCTTCGTCGCTACCATCAGTTGCTGTGGAGTAAGCCCCTCCCCAACGGAGATCCGTTCGATCTGGTTACGACGCGCGAACGTAGCTACTTGTTTCACGAGTCGGCGCGAGGAAAATTCTTCTTGTCGAGCGACACCGTGGTGCCCACCTTCCGGTCGTGGTTGCGCATGAAACCGATAACTGGCCAGTTAGATACCGCCGAGTTGGATAAGTTCCAGGTGCTCAATCACTCCATGGGCGGGGCGCTCGTATTCCCTGGGGAACGGCGCAAGGGCACGCTCACTATGAACGGTGCGCGAGGCATGAACTCCCGGATCTCAGATCGGATGGACCTTACGCTCGAAGCAATCCGACGCCACTTTTCGGGCGAGCGTAGTCCGCTAAGCAAGACGCTATCCAACTATGATGACTTCTTCAGTCTGTTCGAGGACTTCCGTGGATATGTGAATCACTTCTTATTGCAAGACTTGTTGAACGACGACGGACAGTCCGTGGAACTTTTCCTCCCGTTCGAGGATTTCGAAGTCACCCCAGCCCTGCCGAGCAACGTTGACCAATATCGGGCCTATCGCGACAACGCGACCAAGTTCCTGCACGCACGTAATCACCGAATCGACGCTTGGGCCAAGTTGAATTTGAGGAGATAGACGGCGCGTTAATGATCATCGTTCACGTCGCGCGGGAGCAGCTTGAGTCGCGGTTTATACTCAGAGCATGTCGCCACAGACCTGTCCATCAAAGTGGCCAATAACCCGGTTTTTGGCCAGTAATAGCACGGCCTAGTACGAGTCTAGACGTGGCTTTACCCAATAAAGCATTGGGATTCAGTATAGATTTCGCTCCTCAGCTTGACCGGTAGGTTCTTGGTTCGAGTCCAAGTCGAGGAGCTTATGAGTCCCGGCCACTAACGTGGCCGGGACTTTGTGCATTCCAGAGCTGTGATTTTGGGGGCGCCAGATTCGAGCGCCACTCGTTCTGGCGCTCGCTATCGAGCACAGTGCATCTGGCACCTACTCCGCCGGGAGTAGCCCGGCGTGCGCCGCAGAGCCGATGTGTGCGCGACGGTGGCCAACTAGCATCGAGGCATGCGCTCATCCGATCGATCGACTCGCACTGCCAGTGCCATGGTTGACGCGATGATGAAGGGCCAGCGGTTCGGCTTTCCGCGTTCTCGACGGTCAACCCTGCTGCGGTTGTGGTTGCCGGTGTTCATTTCTCTGATCGTGCAGGTGCCGATCACCGTGATCAGCGTGGTGCGCGCCGACAACTTTGGGGCGTCGAGCGTCGCCCTCATCCTGCTCGCGATTGTCGGTCCGGCCTTATTGATCTGGGCTCGCCGGTATCCAGGACCGATCATTGCCCTCATGTCGACGGCGGCTGCTGCTGACTTTCTGCTCGGATACTCGGTCATCTCTCCGCCCTATTTGGCTTTGGCATTCGCAATCGTGATTGCCATTTCGCGGGGTGCGCGCTCGTGGACGTGGATCTCGTTGATCGTCGTGTGGGAGGTGACCCTGTTGGCCGCGCTGTTGGCGGGGATCGCCCTCGAACCTCCCCGCATCGTTGTTACGACTCTCGGCTTGCTGCTTGTTCTCGGATTCGCTGAATCCAATCGGCGACGTGCCGAACACTTTGTGCAGTTTCAGCAGGAATTCGCTGATCGGCGCGATTCGGAAATGCGCGCCGAACGCGTTCGTATTGCGCGAGAATTGCACGACGTTTTGGCGCATTCCCTCAGCCAGATCAATGTTCAGGCGGGGGTTGGGCTGCACCTCATGAACAAGCAGCCCGAGCAGGCTGAAGCTGCCCTTGCCAGCATCAAGAGCTCAAGCAAAGAAGCGCTCGATGAGGTGCGATCACTGCTCGGCATGCTGCGCACAGAGGGCACAGGCGACGACGGCGATGGCGACGATGGCGATGCCGTGCCGCCTGTGCCAGAACCAGATCTTTCCCGATTGAACAGCTTGGTCGAGTCGGTGCGCTCTCACGGGCTGGAGGTGCAGCTCACCTGTGAGGTGTCGTCAGAGACTCCCACGGCAGTTCAGTTGGCTCTTTACCGAATTGTGCAGGAGTCGCTGACCAACATCGTGCGTCACGCCAATGCGACCGACGTTAGCGTGAGCGTCGGCTACGACGATGGCGACTATCTCGTTACGATTGCGGACAACGGCGAAGGAATCGACGACTCTGTCGACAACGAGGGGCGAGGCTTGTTAGGCATGCGTGAACGAGCTGACCTTTTGGGCGGAACCCTTAACTTGGGCGAATCAGTAGCGGGTGGCGCACTCGTGACGGCACGCATTCCGCGCCGACTGGCATCCACATGATCCGCGTTGTTGTTGCTGACGACCAGCAACTGATTCGTGCCGGATTCCGTAGCTTGCTCGATGCCGAAGACGATATTGAGGTCGTTGGCGAGGCTGCGACCGGCACCGAAGTGATTGGTGTTGTGCGCCGTGAGCGTCCCGATGTGGTGCTCATGGACATCCGGATGCCTGATGGCGACGGGCTGTGGGCCACAGAGCAGATTGCGACCTTCCCTGAACTCGCGGCGACCCGGATTGTGGTTGTCACAACGTTCGAGGTCGACGAGTATGTCGCTCGAGCGATTCGAGCCGGTGCGAGCGGCTTCCTTGTGAAAGACACTGAACCGGTGGAATTGATTCGTGCAGTGCGCGTTGTGGCTGCGGGCGATGCGCTGCTGAGCCCTGGCGTCACGAAACGACTGCTCGCAAGATTCGCCGGTGGTTCGTCGGTGGTGATTGACGACAGCGTCCTTTCCGCGATCACGACCCGAGAGCGTGAAGTTCTTGGCCTCGTCGGTCAGGGCTCACGAATGCAGAGATCGGCAAAAAGCTCTTCTTGAGCCCGCTCACCGCCAAGACCCACGTCTCGCGCATTATGGCGAAGCTGATGGCGCGTGATCGTGTTCAGCTGGTGGTGATCGCCTACGAAACAGGCCTGGTTTCTTCCGGGCGTTAGGCGTCGAGCTGTTCCTCGGTGGGTAACCACGAGTGGCCTGGCTGACCCCAGCCCTGCTTGCGGATGGCCTTCGCTGCTGCCTTGGCATCGGGTTCGCGCAGGCGGTCGGCATAGAGCACACCGTCGAGGTGGTCATATTCGTGCTGCAAGATGCGAGCAAGCCAGCCGGATGCTTCGATTTCGAACGGCTTTTGGTCGAGGTCGACGGCGCGCAGGATGACACGGTCGGCACGCACCAAGCCGAATCGTTCACCGGGAATAGAAAGGCAACCCTCTTCATCTTCCTCACCGGGTTCGAAGAGGGGTGTTGGAGAGTGCCAGAGTTCGGGGTTAATGGCTACGCCGCGCCAATGGGTGTCGTCGTCATCGATCCAGTCGTAGACGAATACACGCTGCGAGACGCCCACCTGAGGGGCTGCGAGGCCGACTCCCGGCGCCTCTTCCATCGTCTCGAACATGTCAGCCACAAGCGTGCTGAGTGAGCTGTCGAAGGCCGTTACCGGGTTCGCAGGAGTGTGGAGCACCGGGTCGCCGGTGATGATGATGGGAAGAACGGCCATGCACCCAGAATATCCGGGTTCAACCGAGTACATTTGACGGGTGCCGCCGGACATTCTTGACCTCACCGATCAGATCAGTCTCACCCCTTTGCAGGCTGTAGGTATCCCGCTCGCTCTAATTGGCGCCATTTTGTTGTCGTTGGGTGCGCAGTTCCAGCACCGCGGTGTCGCTCGCATGGAAGAGCACCACGGCGGAGAAGCAAGCTCGGGTTTGAACCTCGCGCAGCTCAAAGCACTGCTGGCTCGGCCATCTTGGGTGATCGGCACAGCGTTTCTGGGGCTCGCGATTGTTTTTCAGCTGTCCAGCTTGGCGATCGCGCCCATCATGGTTGTTCAACCATTGGGTGCGGTGGCGCTGGTCATGACGGCGATCATGAACTCACGACTCACGAAAATTCGACTGGATGCCATATCGATCCGCGCAATTGTGATGTGTGTTGGTGGTGTCGGCGTCTTTGTTGCGCTAGCGGCGGTGTTTGCTAAGTCCACGGTGATCACGCAGCGTGAGTTGTCGACGGTTCTGATTATTTTGGTCATTGTTCTGGCGCTGTGGATCGCTCTGTTTGCGATTTTCCGCAAAGGAGCATCGCCGGTGTTCTACATTCTGGGCGCCGGAATGCTGTTCGGTTTTGTTGCGACGCTCGCCAAGGTTGTTATTGATCGCATCAAGACGATCGTGATTTTGGGGTCGGGGATCGAAAGCACTGACCTGCTGACGATGCTGTGCATTGTCGGGCTGATTGCGGCATCTTTGCTGGGCTCGTACTTTGTGCAGACGGCGTATGCATCCGGGCCGCCAGACTTGGTTGTTGCCGGCCTCACCGTTGTTGACCCGCTGGTGGCTGTCTCGGTGGGAATCATTGTGTTGGGTGAGGCTTCAGATGCGCCCGTGTGGGCGGTGATCGCGTTTGTGATTACCGGTGCTGTCGCCATTTTTGGTGTCTTTTCGCTCTCGAAGCATCATCCGCAACTCAAGGTGTAGCTTTTCGGATGCTCGGCTGAGCAGCCCGCGATAACGGGTGTGGTGGGGTACGTTATTAGGTGCCGTTGACCTGACCGGGTCGTAAACGAGCTGGCTCGTGGCGCAAAATTGTTAAGGATCTCTTCGACTGTGACTTCCGCTGTGAAACGCTCGCCCCACGAGGGCAAACCGCGACTTCGCATCCTGATTGGTGCCGACACTTTCTGGCCCCAGATCAATGGGGCAGCAACCTTCATCGCTCGCTTGGCTGGTGGTCTTGCTGAACGGGGGCATGACGTGCACATCGCGGCGCCGTCGTATTCCAACAAGCGGCTCGGCCAGATGGTTGAGATGCATGAGGGCCAGAAGATGACCTTGCACCGCATCTATTCGTGGCGCTGGCCAGGCCACCCCTGGTTGCGGTTCTTGTTGCCGTGGCGAATCAAGCGCAATTCGGCGATCATTCTCGAGCGGGTGAAGCCCGATGTCATCCACTTTCAGTCGCACATTGTGATCGGGCGAGGGATGACGCTGGAGGGCAGCAAGCGCAACATTCGTCTCATCGGCACTAATCACTTCATGCCCGAGAATTTGCTCGATCACGCCCTTATTGTTCCGCGGTTCATGCGCGAGAAGGCTGGCCGGGCAGCGTGGGCTGCGGCTGAGCGTTCATTTATGCGTGCTGCACGGGTGACGACTCCGACGCGTCGAGCCGCGGAGTATCTCGAAGAGAACACCGCTGTGCGCAATGTGGTCTCTATTTCTTGTGGCATCAACGCTGATGGCTACAACGGAAATCTTGAACCTAAACCAGACAACCTGATCGTGTTCTTGGGTCGTTTGTCTGAAGAGAAGCAGATCGACAAACTGATTCGCGCTTTCGCAATTCTCGATCCGACACTCGACGCCAAACTGGAGATCGTGGGCGGGGGAGAGCTGGAAGGCAAACTCCGGGCCCTGGTTGCGAGTTTGGGCCTAGACGAACGTGTGACACTCACTGGTTTCGTCGAGCAAGCCCAGTTGCGGGATGCTCTTCAGCGCGGTTCCGTCTTCGCAATGCCTTCGATCGCTGAGTTGCAGAGCATTTCTACGATGGAGGCTATGGCCTCGGGGCTGCCTGTTGTCGCCGCTAATGCGATGGCTTTGCCACACCTCGTGCATGATGGCGAAAATGGGTTCTTGTTCGAGCCCGGCAACATTAACGATCTGGCTGAGAAACTGACTCGCGTGCTCACTATGTCTGCGGATGACGTGCTCAAGTTCAAGAAGGAAAGCTTGGCCATTGTGGCGGCTCACGACATCGAGCGCACCCTCGATACGTTCGAGAGCTTGTATCGCGGTGAAGAAGTCACTGACCCTGCCGCTTTGGGCAAAAAGAACGAGAGCGCCTCCTAAACGGAGACGCTCTCGCGGGAGCCACAGCAATCAGCTCGTTCAGTGAGGCGTGGAGCCTACTTCTTTGTGGGGGTGCGGTTCTCTGCTGAGACCATCCAGGCGTACTGCTCAAGGGTCTCGATGATGGCGTGCAGCAGGTCTGCGCTGGTGGGGTCTTCTTTGTCGATGGGGTCGTGAACCTCACGGATGGTCGCTACGGTGCCTTCGAGGCGTTCTGTGAGCAGATCGATGGTGTCTGTAGTGCTGATCTCGCCGGCGGGAAACTCGGGGAGTGTTGTGGTGGCGGCGACCGTGTCGCTGCGACCGTCAGGAGTGGCGTGGAGCGCGCGCATCCGTTCGGCGATGGTGTCGCTGAAGCCACGTGCGGCGTCGATAATTTCGTCAAGCACGAGGTGGGTGTCGCGAAAGTTCTTGCCGACTACATTCCAGTGCGCTTGCTTGCCCTGCAGCTGCAATTCGAGCAGGTCAACGAGCACTAGTTGCATCTTGTCGGCGAGCCCTTTGGAGGCGGTGAACCCGTGCTCGGCGTTCTGGCGACGGGTTTTACGGGCCCCAGCCTTAGCTGGAGCTGCGGTCTGCGCTTTCTGCGAATCAGTCATGAGCCAAATGTACGAGGGCTGCATGAATGCTGGCTTCACGTTTTTTGTGAGGATGCCGTATGAGGGCGCGCCGTCCCGCTATTTCTGAGCTAGCCTCGTTTCTACGTCACGATGATGGGGGGCGGTACATGGGAACAAGATTTCTGTTGGTAGCGACCTGGCTCGTGCCTGCGGTGATTGTCGTGTTGGGGATCAACACTGGCGCAACCATTTGGTACTACATGGAGCAACAAATGGGCTTAGTTCCAGACCCAAGTACCTACTACGTGGCGGCCGTTTCGGGTCTCGTGGCACTAGTGCTGAGCGTGATCGTCGCTGTCGGAATTTCCATCCACGTTGCGAACTTTAAGACCGTGGATGCTGAAGTCCATTGATGCGCACAACCTCTGCATCTAGACGAGAGAGCGACGCGCTCGGTCTGCTCGATCGAGTGACACATTGTGTGCCCGATTTGCCGGTAACGTAGATACGCGTTCGCACAAGTGCGGGCACGGGGCGGTAGCTCAGCTGGTTAGAGCAGCGGACTCATAATCCGTCGGTCATGGGTTCAAGTCCCATCCGCCCTACTGTGAAGCATCGAACGAGCCCTGAGGCGCGCTTTTGCCGAGGCGGCCGTGTCTGCCGTTCGGTTCATCAGGTGTGGCCAAGAACGCATGGCCGAACGAACTCTCCGCCGAGGCGGAGAGTTCGTTGCTGCTGAGCTTGTGTAGCGTTACTGCCGAACGAGTTCGCCACAGGCGACCGGAAGCGTGGCCCATGCCGGAAGACCTGGCAGTGATTGCACAGTTGCAGGGAGCGGGTTCGAGGGGTCGATGCCGTGGATCACAACGTGTCGGTTGCCCACCTTCAGCGCCTCTTTCAACTCCTTTTGGAGATGCGATTTTGAGGCGTCCTGAGTGTATGAGTAGCTTCCCGAGGCGTCTGCCACTGGAAAGTCGAGAGACGGCGCGAAACTACGCAAGTTGCTATCTAGCGGAATCAAAACTGGACCGTACTTAGGGGGCCCCTCGATGACGTCGACAAAGCTGTCATTGTTGACGTCATCACTAGAGCTCGGACACATCGCCCCAGCGTGAATGTGCTGAGGGTGAAGCGTGAGCGGAGTGACCCCGTCGACATTGATCGTGACGGTGAGGTCATTCCCTTTGAGTTTTACTACCGTGGTGTCGTGCGCAGTTGGAATAGAGAACGATTCCGAGCCCACCTGATGTTCGCCGGCATTTAGCGGCTGAAGATCTGCGACATAGGTGTGCCCTGGGTTGCTGTTCCCTGACATTGGGGCGGCGGCAGCCCCCGTGGCAGCCAGTAATAATCCGGCTGCCGAAGCGCCAGCAATGAGTAGAGATTTGCGCATGATTTCATCTTTGAGAACCTGCAAACAGCTCGATATCACCCGTTACCTTGTTTATATCCCCGGATGGTGTTTGTATCTGAGGACGTTGGCCCGTCGGGTCCGGCATGATTCTTGCCCCCAGTCGTTTCATGATCCGGGGGGTG